>NZ_JAVDVH010000002.1:0-290174 GCF_031456775.1 Acinetobacter sp. 3657
TATTTTGATCATTGCATAACCAAGAGGACCTTTTGGTAACATACCTTTAACAGCTTTTTCTAAAACTGCTTCAGGTTTGTGAGCAATTAACTTCTCGAAGTTAGTCTCACGGATACCACCAGGGAAACCAGTATGGCGATAATATTTTTTATCAAGTGCTTTTTTACCAGTCACTTGAATTTGCTCAGCATTGATAATAACGATGTAATCACCAGTGTCAACGTGAGGAGTATAAGACGTTTTATGCTTACCGCGTAAACGACGAGCGATTTCAGTCGCAAGGCGACCTAAAGTTTTGCCAGAAGCATCAACAACATACCAGTCATGTTGAACTTCAGCAGGCTTAGCGCTGAGAGTTTTCATTAAACCACTACCTATTATAGTTGGTTTGGACGGTGGAATCTGTCCAAACAAAAGGAGACGGAATTTTACATGAATTTATAAACACGCACAACAATAATTCACTCAAGAGACTAGAATTTGCTGCAATGTGACTGATTTGGTCAACAACAGGACTTTAATTTTAAGCAATATTATTTGCCTTGTGACAAATGTGGCTTTGCCCTATGATTTTATATTAATTAATTGAAATAAATAGAAGTATTAACCTCTTCTTTTGGGGAATTTGATGGAGTTGTCGTCTTCTACAAAAATGATTGTAGTTACAATATTAATCTGCGTTTGTTCAGCACAGACAAATGCGCGACGGCTTTATAAATGGGTAGATCAGGGCAGTGTCACCAATTATTCAGAATTTCAGCCTAGAGAGGGAACCAGTCGCAAGCTTGAGGTTTTGGAAAGTCGTGGTAATGGCTATGTTGACCCTGCGATGGCAGTCACTGCCGAAATGAAAGCAATCGAGATTCCTGTGGATCAGACGCATCTTCAATCACCCTCTACAGGCGTGGTCGCACCACCAACTCAGTCTCAACAAACAACGCAAACCATAGTGAAGCAAGGGATGCCGACAACGGCTTATTTACCCCCAACTTCTGCGATCGCCGTTACGCCGTCACTAGATAAAAAAGAAGCGTCGCCTGTCCAGCACGTTCAGATCGTTGAAAAGAAAGAGATCACGCCCAATCCGCTGGTCGAGAAGCCAAGTAGCACGGTTCTTGTGACTGAGAAAAAGGTGGATTTAACTGAGGTTGTGCAAACAGAGAAAAAAACACCATCAAAAATTAACCCTTGGACCCGAACCCCACATTTTTCACCTTCGAATTTAGTGCCGCAAAATTTACCTAAAAATACCAGCAGCGAATAATGTGACCGAACTATAAAAGGAAACGCTATAGCTGATTTTAGATTTTGGTTACACTAAGTGTAAATCATGAATGATTGGCGGTAAGTATGCTCCCTTTATATGTTACTTCAGGTGAACCAGCAGGCATTGGGCCTGATATTTGTTTAGCTTTGGCAGAGCGAGTGGATGAGCGTCCAATTGTGGTTCTCGCGGATAGGGACATGTTGCAGCAGCGCGCTGATCAATTGAAAATCTCTGTTGAATTAATCTCATATCAAGGACAGCGCCAATCGAGTGAAACAGGACAACTCTTTGTTGAGCATGTGCCTTTAACTGAGCCAGTTGAATTGGGGCAATTAAATCCAGCACATGCTGCCTATGTATTGGAACAATTGCGCCGTTCCGCAGATTATGCAATGGCAGGCGCGAGTGTGGGCGTTGCGACAGCACCTGTGCAGAAGTCTATTATTAATGATGCAGGTATTGCCTTTAGTGGTCATACTGAATATTACCAAGAGTTTGCAGGTGTTGATCGTGTCGTGATGATGCTTGCGACCAAAACATTACGCGTTGCCTTAGCCACCACGCATTTACCCTTACGGAATGTCCCAGATGCAATTACCAAAGAACGCTTGCATCAAGTGATTGATATTCTGATTCATGATTTAAAAACAAAATTTAAAATTGCAGCGCCGCGAATTTTAGTGTGTGGATTAAACCCTCATGCGGGTGAGGATGGTTATTTGGGACGAGAGGAGATTGAAGTCATCAATCCTGTGCTGGAAAGCTATCGTATACAAGGCCTTGATATGAGTTTGAGTTTGCCCGCAGATACTTTATTCACCCCTGAAAACCTTAAAGATGCAGATGCTGTTTTGGCAATGTATCACGATCAAGGTTTACCTGTGTTAAAATCACAGGGCTTTGGTGAAGCGGTAAATATTACTTTAGGCTTGCCATTTATTCGAACCTCAGTCGATCATGGTACAGCTCTTTCTCTTGCAGGCACTGGGCAAGCAAAATCATCGAGTTTGCATGTAGCAGTCGATTTAGCCCTTGATTTAGCTCGAACCTCCCTTGCGAAGTTTTAGTCACTTCTTACCCTCTATATCAAC
Source organism: Acinetobacter sp. 3657 (assembly GCF_031456775.1). NCBI lineage: Bacteria > Pseudomonadati > Pseudomonadota > Gammaproteobacteria > Moraxellales > Moraxellaceae > Acinetobacter > Acinetobacter sp. 3657. The sequence goes on from NZ_JAVDVH010000002.1 coordinate 2,359, forward strand.
GAGGGGAGAATTAAGTTTGAAATATTGAGTATAAATATATGTATCAAATTAATGCCCTAAACCCTAAAGATGAAGGGCATCAGGCTCGAAAACGTTTTGGTCAGAACTTTTTACATGATCAACGTGTAATTGCCAAAATTGTACGCTCTGTAAATCCGCGTACGGGCGAAAATATTGTCGAAATTGGTCCTGGTTTGGCTGCATTGACCTCGCCTCTCATCGGTGAATGTGATGCTCTGACTGTCGTGGAGCTAGATCGCGACTTGGCAGCAGGCTTACCTGCGCGTGTACCACACCCTGAGCGTTTGACGATAATTGAAGCGGATGCATTGAAATACGATTTCACTCAATTGTTTCAAGAGGGTCGTCCACTTCGTGTCGTAGGGAATTTGCCATATAACATCTCAACGCCTTTATTGTTCCATCTCTTGGAGTTTGGTAGCAAAGTCAAAGATATGCATTTTATGTTGCAAAAAGAGGTTGTGGATCGTATTACCGCTGTACCAAATACCAAGGAATATGGTCGTTTGTCAGTGATGATTCAGTATTTTTGCAAACCGACATTCTTATTTGAAGTGCCGCCGGGATCATTTAATCCACCGCCAAAAGTAACTTCTGCCGTATTCCGCTTAGAGCCGTATGAAACCAAGCCAATTGTGGCAAATAATGAAAAAGCTTTAGCGCGTCTGGTGGGGCATGTTTTTACGCAACGTCGTAAAACGTTGCGCAATAGCCTGAAAGGGATGTTAGCTGAAGATGGCTTTGAAAAAGCAGGTGTTGACCCGATGGCGCGTCCAGAAACGTTAAGCTTGGCTCAGTTCGTCGCGTTATCTGATCAAATGGTGTCTTAATGTCAAAGCGTTATAACTATGTCATTGGTGATGTGCAAGGTTGTTTCGAGGCACTTAAAGCATTATTGAAACAAATTCGCTTTGATCCCGATCAAGACTTTTTGTGGTTTGCTGGTGATTTAGTTGCGCGTGGTGAAAACTCGGTTGGCGCATTACGCTTTGTTAAAAAGCTCGCTGATCGGGGTGCTGCTGCAACTGTTTTAGGCAATCATGATTTGACCTTAATTGCTTGCGCACGCGGTTTTAAAAAAATCAAAGACAAAGATGGTACGCAAGATATCATTGATGCGATTGATGGTGATGAACTGATTGACTGGCTGCGTAAACAACCTTTGTGTTTATTGCCAAATCAACACACGATTTTGACGCATGCCGGTGTTCCTTTGTTGTGGGATGCTCAGCAAACTGAACGCTATGCGCGTGAAGTACAAGACGTTGTTGGTCATGATGATTTAAGTGTGCTGGATCATTTTTTGGCAGAAATGTTTGGTACACAACCGGATGTTTGGTCTGAGGACTTAACCAGTATGGCGCGTCTGCGCTGTATTACCAATTATTTAACCCGTATGCGTTTGACTGATGTAGATGGTCGTCTTGAGTTTAGTTTTAAAGATGGTTTAGACGCGCCGATGCCAGAAGGGTTTCAGCCTTGGTTTGATTTTGAAAGTCAGACTGCGCAAACACACCACATTCTTTTCGGGCATTGGGCGGCTTTACACGGCAAAACCGTAAGTCCAAAAATTCAGAGTGTTGACGGCGGTTGTGTTTGGGGGCAGCAATTGATTGCTTACCGTTTGGAGGATGAGCAACTTTTTGCAGTGGATAATCCATTGAACTAATAAAGTATTGAGTATTTTTACGCTCTGTCTCAGTTTGGGAGAGGGCTTTTTTATTTTAACACTGTCAAAAAACTGTCATCTATTGATCATTAAAGTGTCAAAAAATTTTTATAAGCTTAAAGCATGAAAATAACGACACAAATGGATGGCGATATGCAAAGTACATACGCGACATCTCTATTAAAGCAAGATCAGTTTCCCGAAAGTATAAAATTTTACTTTAAAAGGAAACAACTTAAAGATCAACAAAATGAATTATCTGAACTTCAAGATTTGGTTCGTCCTCGTTTAAGAATTGCAATCGTGACTGAAACATGGCCGCCAGAAATCAATGGTGTGGCTTTGTCGATGATGCAGTTATGCCAAGGTTTACAACGTCTAGGTCATAAGATTTTATTGGTTCGTCCGACACAGAAAGGCGTGTGTACAGAATTTCATCCTGATCAGGAATGTTTTGTTCTTGCACAACCCATCCCAAAGTACCCAAGCGTTCAATTTGGTTGGCCACAATATTTAAAGGTTTCAAAAGCATTTGAAAAATTTGCGCCAGATGTGGTGCATATAGTGACTGAGGGACCTTTAGGATTGACCGCTTTACAAGCCGCTAAATCTAAAAAAATCGCGGTATCAAGTGGATTTCATTCTGCATTTCATGACTTTAGTCGCTTCTTTGACTTGGCCTTTTTAGTAAAGCCGATTCAACGCTATTTAACATGGTTCCATAACAGTACCGATGTGACTTGTGTGCCAAGTCAATATACCGAGCAAGCCTTACGTGGCTTCGGTGTGACCTGTCCCTTGGTGGTGGTTGGGCGCGGTGTGGATACTGCAAAATTCTCACCAAAACATCGCTCAGCACAATTACGCCAACAATGGGGTGCTGATGCTGATACGCGGGTAATGTTGTATGTGGGGCGCCTATCGCCAGAAAAAGAAGTGGATGTGTTGATTAAAAGTTTCCATGCGTTACAGGCACAGCAAGGCACAAATTTTAAGTTTGTGATCGTCGGTGATGGCCCTGATCGCGCGCGCTTAAGCAAATTAACTACCTCGCAAGATGTGATTTTTATGGGCAGCCTCAGTGGTCGTGAATTGTCGGCTGCATATGCAAGCGCGGATGTTTTTGCCTTTGCAAGCCAAGCCGATACCTTTGGCAATGTCGTACTCGAAGCGATTGCCAGTGGTTTAGCTGTCGTGGCTTATGATTACGTTTGCGCACATCAGCATGTCAAACAGGACATTACGGGATGGTTGAGTCCACTAGGGAACACAGCCGATTTAATTCAATCCATTTGTCATTTACCTGCACTTCCGCAGTTGCGACAAATGGGCTTACTCGCCAGTGAAAGCGTACAACAATCGAGTTGGCAATTTCCTGTACAACAATTAGAACAAGCACTTTATCAGGTAGCGAAGGAGTCACCTATGCGCTCTACCTAAAGTATTCTCAAATAGGAGAAGATTATGAACTTTCAAAATGCAAAAATAAAAATGTTAGATCTTGATTTAAAAGGGTGTTTATACCTTAACCATCTCTCCCAGTCACAACGCATTGCCTTATTTTTTAAAACGATTAGTCGTTTGGGCGATGGTCCATTTTGGTATGTCATGTTGTTGTCTGTCTGGGCGATGCAAGGCTTGGCTTATGGTCTGCAAATTCTGTATTTGATTGCAGCGGGTTTGCTTGGTACCGCAATTTATAAATTTTTAAAACATAAAACGACGCGTCCGAGACCTTATCAAGTCCATCAGGTCATTGTCTTGGGTGAGCGACCATTGGATCATTTCAGCTTTCCATCGGGGCATACCTTACATGCGGTCATGTTGACGATTACATTGGGATATATTCAGCCGATTTTACTGATACTGATGCTGCCATTTACCCTGCTTGTTGCATTGTCTCGGATGGTTCTAGGGCTGCATTATCCAAGTGATGTGATTGTGGGAGCGATGATTGGTGCGTCGGTTGCCAGTGCTATCATTTTACTCGCGCCAAGCTTTAATATCCTTTTATAAGCGCTTGCGAACGAATTTAGCAACAGAATACTACCGCTTAAATCCGATGATTTGTTAAAGTAGCGCTAATCATATTATTTACTTAGGTTGCTATATGGGCTTACGTTGGACAGATACCATGGATATCGCGATTGAATTGGTCGAAGCACATCCAGAGGTGGATCCGCAATGGATCCGTTTTACCGATCTTCATGCGTGGGTATGTGCTTTGCCTGACTTTAGTGATGACCCATCGAAATCAACAGAAGGTTTGCTTGAGGCGATTCAGATGGCATGGCTGGATGAGGTTCGTTAGAAATTCATCCGAAATCGTTGAACTTTTACAGATTCAAGCTGATTATTCATGATGACATCGGTATAATGCGGCAAATTTTTTAATGTTTAGACCATAATAGGAGCCAATCATGGCGATTGAACGTACGTTATCTATCGTAAAACCAGATGCAGTTGCTAAAAACCACATCGGCGACATCTTTGCTCGTTTCGAAAAATCAGGTTTGAAAATTGTTGCAACTAAAATGAAACAGCTTTCTCAAACTGATGCTGAAGGTTTTTATGCTGAGCACAAAGAACGTGGTTTCTTTGGTGACTTGGTTGCTTTCATGACTTCTGGTCCAGTGGTTGTTTCAGTTCTTGAAGGTGAAAATGCTGTTCTTGCTCACCGTGAAATTTTAGGTGCAACAAATCCTAAAGAAGCAGCACCTGGTACAATCCGCGCTGATTTCGCTGTAAGCATCGATGAAAATGCTGCACACGGTTCTGATTCAGTTGCTTCTGCTGAGCGTGAAATCGCTTACTTCTTTGCTGATAACGAGATCTGCCCACGCACTCGTTAATCCAAAGTATTCAAGCCAGATAAGTGGTATACTACTTATCTGGTTTTTTATTTTTTATAGATTGTATTGTGCAAATAACGCACAGTGTTTTCTAGCGCTGATATTGTTTAGGTAAATTCACATGAGTTCTGCAGTCGTCGTTTCATCAGAAAATTCAGATGAAAAACAACAGTCATTCACTACGCCTGTCGTTCAAGCTGCCGACAATAAAGTAAATTTACTTGGCATGTCGCGAGTTGAACTCGAAAAATTCTTCGAAGACATGGGCGAAAAAAAGTTTCGTGCCGGTCAGATCATGAAGTGGATTCATCAATTTTTCGTGACTGATTTTGCTGAGATGACCAATATCTCAGGTAAATTGCGTGAAAAACTCGAAAAAATTTGTGAAATTAAAGCACCTGAGGTAGTTCATCGTAACTATTCAAAAGACGGGACACGTAAGTGGGTGTTCCGAGTAGGAGAGGGTGAAGGATCGCTCGTTGAAACAGTCTTGATTCCTGCGGAAGATAAAACAGGCTCTCGTAAGACCTTATGTATTTCTTCTCAAGTGGGCTGTGCATTAGATTGTTCATTTTGTTCGACAGGTAAACAAGGTTTCCAACGTGATTTAACCCCTGCGGAAATCATTGGTCAGCTTTGGATGGCCAATTATTCCTATATGGAAGAAGTGCCTGTGGCAGAACGGGAACGTACTGTGACCAATGTGGTGATGATGGGCATGGGTGAGCCATTATTAAATTATGATGCGGTCCTCAGCTCAATGCGCTTGATGTTGGATGATTTTGCTTATGGCATGTCTAAACGTCGTGTGACTTTATCAACTTCTGGTGTTGTTCCTAAAATTGATCAGTTAATACAAGATATTGATGTGGCATTGGCGATCTCATTGCATGCGCCGAATGATGAGTTGCGCAATGAACTGGTGCCAATTAATAAAAAATACCCATTAGAACAATTGATTGCTGCGTGTCAGCGATATTTGGCCAAAGATGGCAATGAAAGTGCACGTAAGCATGTGACTATTGAGTATGTCATGCTTGAAGGGGTCAATGATCATCCAGAGCATGCACAACAACTAGTGAAGTTGTTAAAAAATTTACCGAGTAAAATTAACTTAATTCCATTTAATCCATTTCCGCATGCGCCTTATGGACGTTCTAGTCGTAATCGCATCATTGCGTTCCAAAAAACTTTGTCTGATGCAGGATTTGTGTGTACGATTCGTCAGACACGTGGTGATGATATCGATGCAGCGTGTGGACAATTGGTGGGACAAGTTGCTGACCGTACTCGTCGCGCCGAACAGTGGAAAAAGAAAGTGGCGCAACGACAAGAAATTTTGCGCACACAAGGATAATACTTGGGGATAAAGCGTTGAATACAACTCGACTAAAAACGATTATAGCGACAACAGTTGTACTTGCTGTGTGGGGTTTAACAGCTTGCCAAACCACATCATCGACCAAAAACCCTGAAAAGGCCGTGCAGGTTCGTAGCCAGTTAGCAGCGGAATATATTCGTAACGGTGATCTCGATGCTGCTAAACGTTCACTTGACCAAGCCTTAAAAATCAATTCCCGTGATGCAAATGCCAATATGATGATGGGCATTTTACTGCAACAAGAGGGCAGTAAGCTCAATATGGAAAAAGCGGACGCTTATTTTAAGCGCGCAATTTCTGCTGAACCGAAAAATGCACAAGCTCGTAATAATTACGGTACATATTTGTATCAAATGCAGCGCTATAATGAAGCGATTGAGCAGTTCGCCCGTGCGGGTGCAACCTTAGGTTATGATCAACGCTCTCAGGCGTTGGAAAATTTAGGGCGGATCTATCTAATCACAGATGATGTTGCGAATGCTGAAAAATCATTCAAACAGGCACTACAAGCAAATCGAAATGCAACCATTTCAATGTTAGAGTTGTCGGAAATTTTCTATTTGCAACAAAACAATAGAGACGCGTCACAACTATATGAACAATATGTTCGTAATGTGGGACAAAAAAACCAAGGTGCACGTGCGCTTTGGCTGGGTATACGCATAGCTCGAGCGAATGCGGATCAATTGGGAATGCAAGTGTTAGTCAATCAATTGCGTGCTTTGTTTCCAGAAAGTCTAGAATATCAACGTTATTTGCAATTACAGTACAGTACTGAGGCCGTATGGAAATAAATCCAAATTCACATCAGCCAACTGGCTCAAACTCTCCTTCGTCAACTTTGGGAAATATTCAACGACCTGGTGAGTATTTGCGTCAAATTCGTATTGCACAAAAGAAAGAACTTGAAGAGATTGCGCGTGAAATGAATATGCCCGTCAAAACCTTGACGGCATTAGAAAAAGACGATTATACCTCGTTGCCTGAAGCAACCTTCATCAAAGGTTATTATCGCGCTTACGCAAAATACTTAAATGCAGATGCCAGTGCCATAATCCATCGTTTTGATGAAATCTATGTCAATGATACTGGGTTAAAAGCAAGCCATGCTTTGAATAACTCACCAATCAAAATCATGGGGAAGCTTTCAGGTTCAAACAGTGTTCGTAATCGTCAATGGTTAAAGCGTATTGCGATTCTGGTGATTGTCGGTTTGTTGGGTTGGTTAGCAGTTACTGCTGTGCAAAATTGGTCATCAAGCAGCAAAGATGATATCGATGTGCCAAAGATCACCAATTCAAATATTGAAATTCTTCCAATGGCAAATACAGTTGCAACATCAGGTGATCAGCTTGTATTGAATTTTAGCCGACCAACATCCGTGCATATTGTGGATTCAACCGCTAAAGTTTTGGCAACTGGTCGCCAAGCATCGACGCTTACGTTGACTGGCGAATCACCATTCCAAATCCGTTTGGATGATGCAACTGCTGTATCACTCAGCTTAAATCAAGAGCAGATTTCCTTGCGTCCTTATACCGTAAATGGTAAAGCTGAATTCCGTTTGTCTCGCTAATCAAAGGTAGAGCTATACGATGATCGTGAACCCAATTAAGCGCCGCCCAACACGTAAAATTCGTGTGGGATCGGTGTATGTCGGTGGTGATGCCCCGATTAGTGTTCAGAGTATGACCAATACTGAAACCTGTGATGTGGATGCGACTGTCGCGCAAATCGAGCGTTGTGCAGAAGCAGGTGCAGACATTATGCGTGTTTCTGTGCCTTCGATGGAAGCAGCAGAGGCGTTCGGTGCGATTCGTAAACGTGTTTCTGTGCCCTTAGTGGCAGATATTCACTTTGATCATCGTATTGCATTGGCTGTGGCTGATTATGGTGCTGATTGCTTACGGATTAATCCTGGTAATATTGGCTCTGATCAAAAAGTACGTGAAGTCGTCGCTGCTGCCAAACATCATGATATTTCAATTCGTATTGGGGTCAATGCGGGTTCACTAGAAAAAGATCTACAAGTGAAATATGGCGAACCAACAGGTCAAGCTTTGCTTGAATCTGCGATGCGTCATATTGATATCCTTGATCGTTTAAACTTTCATGAGTTTAAAATTAGTGTCAAAGCATCCAATGTGTTTTTAACCATGGATGCTTATCGTTTGTTGTCACAACAGATTGATAATCCATTGCATTTAGGTGTCACTGAAGCAGGAATTTATCGTACAGGTACAGTGAAATCAGCGATCGCACTTGGCGGATTACTGATGGAAGGTATTGGCGATACCATGCGAATTTCGCTGGCTGCTGAACCCGAAGATGAAATCAAAATTGGCTTTGATATTTTAAAATCTTTGGGTTTGCGCTCAAATGGAATTAACTTTATTGCTTGCCCGAGTTGTTCACGTCAAGAATTCAACGTGATTCAAGTGATGCAAGCATTAGAAGAACGTTTAGAAGATATTCGTACACCGATGGATTTATCTGTGATCGGATGTAAAGTGAATGGTCCTGGTGAAGCCAAAGAAGCCGATATTGGTATCGTTGGTGCGTCACCGCGTTCACTGGTCTATCGAAATGGTGAAAAAAGTCATTTAATTGACACCAATCAGTTGGTTGATGAAATAGAGACCATGGTTCGTCAGCGTGTTCAAGAGATTGAAGAAGCAAAATCTAAAGAAATTATTCGTACAAGTTTTTGAGTAGGTCATGAGTTCAATCGTCGCGATCAAAGGTTTTAATGACACCCTTCCAACGCAAACTGCGGCTTGGAGAAGTCTGGAACAACAACTTGCATCTTTAATGGATGCTTACGGCTATCAACAAATTCGTTTGCCTATCGTAGAGCAAACGGGTTTATTTAAACGTGCCATTGGTGATGCAACCGATATTGTTGAAAAAGAAATGTATACCTTTTTCGACAAAGGAACACCGCCAGAATCACTAACTTTGCGTCCTGAAGGCACAGCGGGCTGTGTACGCGCCATGTTGGAACATAACTTATTGCGTGGTGCAACACCACGTGTTTGGTATGTTGGCCCAATGTTCCGCTATGAAAAACCGCAAAAAGGCCGTTATCGTCAGTTCCATCAGTTCGGTGTGGAAACCTTTGGTGTGGCAACGCCTGATATCGATGCTGAACTCATTTTAATGACTGCACGTCTGTGGAAGCGCATGGGTGTCGCAGACAAAGTCCGTTTAGAGCTCAATACTTTGGGTGAAACAGACGAACGAGCAGAGTATCGCGCAGCTTTGGTTGAGTTTTTAAATCAGCATAAAGAAGCATTAGACGAAGATTCTCAACGCCGTCTCAGCACCAATCCATTGCGTATTTTGGACTCTAAGAGTGAATCAACGCAAAAGATTTTAGAAAACGCGCCTAAGTTGCATGATTTCTTAAAAGAAGATTCTATCAATCACTTTGAACAATTAAAGCAATACTTAACCGATGCTGGCATTGAATTTGTGATTAACCAAAAATTGGTGCGTGGCTTAGATTACTACAACAAGACAGTTTTCGAGTGGACGACAACGATGTTGGGGTCACAAGGGACAGTCTGTGCGGGTGGTCGTTACGATGGTTTGGTTGGGCAGTTAAAAGGTAAAGCGGATCAATCTGTACCTGCTGTCGGTTTCGCGATGGGAATGGAGCGTTTGTTGCTGTTGCTTGAGCAAGTAGAACAAGAGAAGGTTGTACGCGACTGTGAAGTGTTCTTATTGGCTGAGCCTGCTTATCAAGCCAAAGCATTGTTATTGGCTGAGCAAATTCGTGATCAACTCGAAGCTGCAAATAGTCCAATTCGCCTTAAAACAGGTTCTCAAGGCAGTATGAAAAGCCAAATGAAAAAGGCGGATCAGTCGGGTGCGATCTATGCGGTGATATTGGGTGAGCGCGAGTGGGAATCACAGCAGCTTTTGGTAAAAGAGCTTGCAACTGCAGAGCAGTCACAAGTTGCCATAGCAGAGCTGACTTCATTTTTTATCGAGAAATTTAAACAATAAAATATTTAGGAAAAGGACAATCACATGAGTTTAAGTGATGATGAACAATTCGACCAATTTAAGTCGTTTGCCAAAAAATATGGTTCTGCAATCATTAGCGGAATTCTCATTGCCTTGATTGCCTTTTTCGGATGGGAATATTGGCAAAAGAAAACGCTTGCTGAAGCGCAGAGTCAAACGGCGAAAGTGCAAAAGTTGATGGACGAAGCCAATGTCTTGGCAGGTCAGCCTAATGCTTTTGCGACGATATCTGAATCAGCAGATAAAATTGTGAAAGAAGATGCAAATTCGGTACATGCAATCCAGACACAATTCCTGTTAGCTAAGTTAGCTTATGATAAAGATGACTATGCTGCTGCGGAAAAAGCATTAAAGAAAGTCGAAAACTCAGCAGTCAAAGATGCTGGTTTAGTACAAATTGTTAAACTACGTTTAGCCGATGCACAACTCGCTCAGAAAAAGTATGACGAAGCCTTAAAAACACTGGCCAATGTGACTGAGCCTACGTTTAAAGCGACAGTAGACGAACTTCGCGGTGATATTTTTGTTGCGAAGAAAGATACTGAATCAGCACGTAAAGCCTATCAAAGTGCATGGGATAGTTTGATCGAACGCAAAAAAGAGCGTCAGCTTTTACAAATTAAACTCGAAAGTGTTGGCGTTTTAGTAGATGATCCTGAAATTGAGCGCCCGATCTTAGATACCAATGTGGATGAGTCTTAATGCAGAATAAACTAAAACTACCATTGGCAATCGCCATTGCCTCAGCTTTATTCGTTGGATGTTCGAGTAATAAAGTTAAGCCAGTGAAACCAAACCCATTGCCAAAAATCACGCAAGAACAGAGTTTAAACCTTGTTTTTTCACAAAGTGTTTCCTCTACCAATGCAGCTGAGTCAATACGTTTGCAGTTGGATACGGACAATGGCGTGATTTTTACGCCTGATCCTGATGGGCAAGTTTCAGCTTATAAGGGCAAAGAGCGTCTTTGGAAAAGTAAGATAACCAAACAAGAGCTAACTGCTGGCGTTGAAGCCGGTGAAGGGATTGTTGTCGTTGGTAATCGTAAAGGGCAATTGTTCGCTTTAGACCAAGCTACAGGTGAGCAGAAGTGGGTAACACAGTTGTCTGGTGCGATTTTATCTCCATCCTCGATACAGTTGGGGCGGGTGATTACACTGGCAAATGATGGGACTGTATTTGCACATGATGCGGTTTCAGGACAACAGGTTTGGGCATATAAGCTGCCAAATATTCAGTTTAGCTTGCGAGGCCAAGCTGCTCCTGTACCTTTGGATGAACGCACGGTACTGATTGCTTCAGCAAATGCGTATATCTACGCAATCGATGTGATTAGCGGTATACCGCAGTTTCAGCGTCGCGTTGCCATTAGCGAAGGTCGTTCCGATATTCAACGTTTGATTGATATCAATGGTGATCCAGTGGTTGCGGGTCAATATTTAGTGACCACGAGCTTTCAAGGCCAAGTGACTGTTACTGATTTAGCGACACAACGTGTGGTGTGGAGCGAAGACGCGAGCAGTACCAATCGTCCAGAAGTATCTGAAGATAAAGTCTTCGTTTCAACTGTTGATGGTAAGTTGAATGCCTATGATCTCGGTACAGGTGAGTTGGTGTGGCAGAATGAAAGCTTATTGAATCGTAAGTTGAGTAATCCTGTGATGTTGGGACAGAATCTTGTAGTTGGTGATTTGGATGGTGTTTTACATCTGATTGAGCCTGCAACTGGTCGCTTGGTTGGACGCGCTAAAACACGTGGAGATGTCCGCACATTACGTGTCCTCGACAACCAACTTTACGTCGCTACTCAAAAAGGTGCATTAAGCATTTGGCAGAATCGTTAATTTTATCCAAGCTTGTGGTAAAATTAAAAAATAGGGCATGGCAAAATACCATGCCCTGCATTTTTTATAGAATCTAAATTTCAGCATAAATTTTTTCAATCCAAATATGATACTCGTTAGGATCATCCGCAACCTGAGCGAAGATAAACAAAGCAACGCTTTGTCTGAGTGTAAGACGAGTAGCTGTGCTGCGAGTATGGTATGAGAATTGAGTCTTGTGGAGTATGGATAACTGCCTTTGCCTTTACGAAGCTTCAAACGCTTCTCAGGGCAAAACCAAAGTAAGTCCAGCTGAAGGCTTATCCAAGTGTTGGATGAGAATTCGGCAAGACACCGTTATGATGATTTTAAAAATCTAACTCAGATTAAGGTAATTTATGAAACCCGTTATTGCGCTCATTGGTCGTCCAAACGTCGGAAAATCAACGCTATTTAACCAAATCACAAAAAGTCGTGATGCTTTGGTTGCTGACTTCGCTGGTTTAACTCGTGACCGCAAATATGGTGATGCGGTTTTTCAAAATAAATCATTTATTGTCGTCGATACAGGTGGTATCGGTGAAAATGAAGGCGGTATTGATTCGTACATGGCAGAGCAGTCAAAAACTGCAATCAATGAAGCTGACATTATCGTTTTTGTAGTCGATGCCCGTGCAGGTCTATTGGCTTCGGACGAACAAATCGCACGTGAACTACGTACATTAGGCAAAAAAATCTACCTCGTTGCCAATAAAGTGGATGGTGTTCACGCTGAAGCGGCTTTGGTTGAGTTTTATAAGCTTGGCATGGGTGAACCCTTACAAGTGGCTGCCAGTCACGGACGTGGCGTGCAGCAAATGCTTGAGGATGTCTTAGTTGATGTTCCTGAAGATGAAAGCGATGAAGCACATGATAAGGCTACAGGCTTACGCTTAGCTATTATTGGTCGTCCAAATGTGGGCAAGTCGACTTTGGTCAACCGTTTGCTCGGCGAAGACCGTGTGGTTGCATTTGATGAGCCTGGTACAACACGTGATTCTATCTATATTCCGTTTGAGCGTGATGGTCGTAAATACACCTTGATTGACACTGCTGGTGTGCGCCGTAAAGGTAAAGTAGACGAAATGATTGAGAAATTCTCAATTGTTAAAACGCTGCAAGCGATTAAAGATGCACATGTCATTGTTGTGGTTCTGGATGCGCGTGAAGGTGTGGTCGAACAAGATTTGCATCTGATTGGTTATGCACTAGAAGCTGGACGTGCCATGTTGATTGCCATTAATAAATGGGACAACATGACCGAATATGACCGTAAACAATGTAAGTTGGATGTCGATCGTCGCTTTGATTTTATTCCTTGGGCGAAAGTACATTTAATCTCTGCATTGCATGGTACTGGTGTGGGGGAAATGTATCCAACCATCCATCGTGCTTATGAATCGTCACATTTAAAAGTTTCACCTGCAAAACTCACCCAGATTTTGAATGATGCAACAGAAGCGCATCAACCGCCAATGATTGGTGGTAAGCGAATTAAAATGCGTTATGCGCATATGGGTGGACAAAACCCACCCACGATCGTTGTTCACGGTAATAAGGTTGATAAAACCCCTGCGGACTATCGTCGCTATCTCGAAAATGTGTTCCGTAAAGTGTATAAGTTGGAAGGAACGCCTGTTCGTGTTGATTTCAAAACTTCAGACAATCCATTTGAAGGTCGTAAATCTATGGTCGATGAGCGTGTTGCTGCACGTAAACGCCGTTATGTACAGAAGTTCAAAAAAGCTGAGAAGAAGATGAAGCGTTAATCAAAGATAAAGTCAAAAGCCCAAACTTTGTTTTGGGCTTTTTTATAATGAGAGGCTGTTAATCATGTCATCTAAAATCGAAATACATGTTCAGGCATTGGCTCAGCTTCTTGATCAGAATAAAACAGACTTTGCTGATTTGCGTTCATTTAACCATTATAAAAAAGATCAGATTCAAGCTTATCGCAACCAGCTACTCGCAAAAAAGTTAGCCTGCGAAATTGAAGATTTAAACATTTCCAAACATGAACAGGGCAAACCTTTTTTAAACTCGCATTCACTACATTTTAACCATTCACATAGTCAACAATACTATGCTTTGGCCATGAGCGAGCGAGTGAGGGATATTGGGGTCGATGTCGAAGAGTTGGATCGAAAAGTACGTTTTGATGCTTTGGCGCAACATGCTTTTCATCCTGAAGAATATCAAATATGGCAGCAATCTGAACAAGATCAGGAGTATTGGTTTAAAGTTTGGACCACAAAAGAAGCGATTTTAAAAGCTTCTGGCCTAGGTATTCGATTAGATTTAAATAGCTTAAATACGCAAGTTCATTCATCAAATCATGGTGGAATGTGTACGCATCCATTGATCGGCACTTTTGCCTATCAGAATTTCATCTTAAATCGTGTTGTGGTGACAGTTGCATGGCGAGCAGAGCAGTCTTGTCGAGGGTTTCAGTTTCCACAAATCCAGATGATTCAGCATTAGTTTTTACTGTTTTTAGTTGGCTTTTCATAGATGTTCAAATCCTTTACTCAAAAAAATGCCAGTGATTACACTGGCATTTTCTTTGAATCAAAAAGAGGGGAGAGGTTTAAGGAATCTCGTCTTCTTCAAATTCAGGCTTCACTTGTACGATAAAATCTTGACGATCTAGACCACGCCATAATGCGTATGCAGTACCGATATAAATAGATGAATAAGTACCGACAAACACACCGACAATCATCGCCGCCGAGAACCAATGTAGACCATCACCACCCAAGAAGAACATAGCCACCACAACCAGCAATAACGTTGCAGAAGTGTGGAGAGTACGACGTAAGGTTTCGGTTAAGGCAATATCAATGATCTCTTGCGAACTGGTGTCACGGATCTTACGGAAGTTTTCACGAATACGATCCGATACCACGATGTTATCGTTGAGCGAGAAACCGATAATCGCTAACAATGCTGCCAAAACGGTCAAGTCAAATGGCCATTGGAACAATGCAAATGCACCTAGAATGATGACAATATCGTGGAATAACGACATCACAGCACCCATCGCAAGCTTAAACTCGAAACGAATGGTGACATAGATCAACATCAGGATCAGCGCAAGTGCAACCGCACCAGCAGAACGAACATAGAGTTCGTTACCAACCGCACCACCGACCGCATCCACTTTATGAACGTTAACAGTATTATTCGGTAGCTGAACTGCTTTGGTAATGCTGTTGCTGAGGTCTTCAACCTCTAAATCATCCTGTACAGGCATACGAACGATGAGGTCCGTATTACTGCCTAGGGTCTGAACAACTGCATCTTTAAATCCAGCTTGACTCAGTGCTTGTACAATCTGCGATGGTTGAACGGCTTGTTCATAATTCAACTCAGCAGAAACACCACCGGTAAAGTCCAAACCGAGATTTAGACCTTTGGTTGCAATAAAGAACAGACTGGCAATCGTCAGTAAGATTGAGATGATTGCCGCAGGTTTGGCAATCTTCATAAATGGGATGATTTTTAAATCATCGGGACGACCGTATTGCTTTGAATCTCGTTGAGTCAGATTAGTCATATCAATCTCCTTAAATACTCAACTTGGTCAAATTACGGCGTTTGCCATAAATGAGTTGCACAATTGCACGTGTGACTGTAATCGCAGTAAACATCGAACAAACAATACCAATCATCAGCGTCACAGCGAAGCCTTTGATCGGACCCGTACCAATAGCGAATAAGATAAATGCAACAAGGAAAGTGGTTAAGTTGGAGTCAAGAATCGTGTTATAGGCACGATCATAGCCCGCCACAATGGCTTGTTTTGGTGAAGCGCCCCATCGTATTTCTTCTCGGATACGCTCACAAATCAGAACGTTAGCATCAACCGCCATACCAATGGTAATGACGATACCTGCAATCCCTGGAAGGGTAAGGGATGCACCTAACCATGACATCACAGTCAAAATCATTGCTAAGTTTAAGACGAGTGCAAAGTTTGCGATGAAACCAAATAGACGGAAGAAAACCACCATCCAAATTGCGACTAAGATAAAGCCGATAATGGTCGACTGAACCCCTTTCTCAATATTCTCTTTACCGAGACTAGGACCAACCACACGTTCTTCAACGAAATACATCGGTGCAGCCAAAGCACCTGCACGAAGCATCAGTGCAAGTTCAGCCGCTTCTTGTGGTGAATCTAAGCCCGTAATACGGAATTGTGAACCTAATACCGCTTGAATCGTGGCTGCATTGATGACCACAGATTCGGTATATGGCGTGCGCACCTCAGTTTGTGCACCAGTCTCCGGATCGGCAACATAACTGATTCTTTGTTTATTTTCGATAAACAAAACCGCCATACGTTTACCAACCGCATTACGTGTGCCGTCAGCCATGAGTTTGCCGCCAGCGCTATCCAAGGTAATATTTACTTCCGCGCCACCTGAATCTTGGCTAAAGCCCGAACTTGCATTTTGAACGCGTTCGCCAGTCAAAATACGACTACGATTGAGCAATAATTGACGACCACTATCCATTGATTCAAAAGCAAACACTTCTGTTCCAGGAGGAACAGGTTGCCCATTATATTGACGCGTGTAAGGATCAATATATTGATCATTGCTATCGGCAACTAAGCGGAATTCTAAGTTCGCTGTGCGACCTAAAACACGTTTTGCTTCAGCAGTGTCTTGTATCCCTGGTAACTCCACCACGATACGATTGCTGCCTTGGGTTTGTACCAATGCCTCAGCAACACCCAATTCATTAATACGGTTACGTAAGGTGGTTAAGTTTTGGTTCACTGCATAAGATTGAATTTCTTGACGACGTGCATCAGTGTAGCTCAGTCTTAAGGTTGCACCTGTTGCGGTAGCAACTGGCTGCTGCGTAAACTCGTTACCGTTACGACGTAAGAAATCAGCCGCAGCTTCTCGGTCTGCATTCTCTGCAAACTGGACGGTAATGGTGTTGTTACTTAAAGCGAGATTATTGAATTTAATTTTATTGTCACGAAATTGACGACGCAAATCAGTCGCAGATGTTTCCATTCGCTGACTAATGGCTTTATCCATGTCGACTTCGAGCAAGAAATGTACACCACCACGTAAGTCTAAGCCGAGTTTCATCGGTTTAGCCCCAATCTTTTGCAACCATTCTGGTGTTGTTGGCGCAAGATTGAGCGCAATCACGTAGTCTTCGCCTAAATCACGGCTCAGAATCGCTTTCGCCTTCAGTTGTTCTTCTGATGAGTCTAAACGTAATAAAGCTGCATTATTAGAGAAACTATTATCGTGACTGCTAATATTGGCAGTTTTTAAAATCTGCTCAGCTTTTTGCACGACACTCTGATCAATCTGAGTACCTGCTTTTGCGCCCGAAATTTGGACAGCAGGTTCATCAGGATACAGACTAGGAAGTGCATATAACGTACTGATCACAAATACCACAATGATCAGTAAATATTTCCATGCAGGGTAACGCATTCGCTTTCTTCTTAAATGAAAAAGTCGTGCTGAGGCACGACTATCTTATGATTAAAGGTTATTGAGTGTGCCTTCAGGTAACACTGAAATAACGCTTGCACGTTGAATTTTAACTTCTACACCACGGCTCAGTTCAACAGTTGCAAAGTCACCATCTAAGCGAATGATTTTGCCCATTAAGCCGCCAGCAAATACGATTTCACTACCAACACCAAGACTATCAACCAAGCTACGATGCTCTTTGGCACGTTTTGCTTGAGGACGCCAGATTAAGAAATAAAAGATCGCAACAAATACCGCGATCATCAATATATTTGCCATAAGACTTGGGCCTTGTTGAGCAGCATCAGCAGCGTGGGCAGTAGAAATGAAAAAGCTCATTTTGATTTCCTAAAGTTTAAAAAAGGTCAAAAAATTGACAATAAGTTCCAATTCGTTTTGCAATGTACCTTGTCTTGGCTTTGCGTGCAAATCCAGATGAATTAATTTGGACAAGGTGGAACTTCTAATCCACGACGTGCATAAAAGTCCTGTACATAGGCATCAAATGTATCGTTTTCCAGCGCATCACGCATCCCTTGCGTCAAGCGTTGGTAGTAACGGAGGTTATGGATTGTGCCGAGCATCGATGCCAACATTTCTCCACACTTCTCTAAATGATATAAATAGGCACGACTAAAGTTTTTACAAGTGTAACAATCACAATGTGGGTCTAAAGGACCTTGATCATGACGATATCGACTATTACGAATTCTGACCAAACCATCAGTGACAAAATAATGCCCATTACGTGCATTACGTGTCGGCATCACGCAGTCAAACATATCAACACCGCGACGAACCGCTTCCACGATGTCTTCAGGCTTACCGACACCCATAAGGTAACGTGGTTTATCCTCTGGCATTTTATTAGGTAAATAATCAAGCACCTTGATCATTTCATCT
Organism: Acinetobacter sp. 3657; assembly: GCF_031456775.1. Classification (NCBI taxonomy): domain Bacteria; kingdom Pseudomonadati; phylum Pseudomonadota; class Gammaproteobacteria; order Moraxellales; family Moraxellaceae; genus Acinetobacter; species Acinetobacter sp. 3657. The sequence goes on from NZ_JAVDVH010000002.1 coordinate 20,589, forward strand.
TTTGGCTCGCCGACAGATAAACCACCAATCGCATAGCCATCAAAGCCAATGTCTAACAAACCTGTGAGTGATTCATCACGCAGATCTTCGTACATGCCACCTTGAATAATGCCGAATAGGGCATTTTTATTCTTGAGTTCATCATGATGGTGGGTTTTACAACGCTTGGCCCAACGTAAAGAAAGCTGTAAAGATTTTTGCGCTTCTTCATGGGTTGCAGGGTAGGGCGTGCACTCATCAAAGATCATAACGATATCTGAATTGAGGACTTGTTGAATTTCCATCGAAATTTCAGGAGATAAGAAGACTTTTGAGCCGTCAATTGGAGAACGGAACGTCACGCCTTCTTCTTTAATTTTACGCATTGCACCCAAGCTAAACACTTGGAAGCCGCCTGAGTCGGTCAAAATTGGTTTATCCCACTTGATAAACTCATGTAGACCACCATGCTCTTTAATGACTTCTAAGCCGGGGCGTAAATATAAATGGAAGGTATTGCCTAAGATAATCTGTGCTTGAATTTCTTCAAGATCACGAGGCAACATGCCTTTGACCGTACCATAAGTACCGACAGGCATGAACACTGGCGTTTCAACCACACCATGTTCTAGAGTGAGTCGACCACGACGGGCGCGTCCCGACTGGCCTAATTTTTCAAATTTCATGTCATAACCCGAGCAAGATCGAAGTACCCTTTAAGGGAGTACTAGGAGGCGAAAAAACAGTTCGCTGATCAAAAACGGCTATTTTCCTTGATTATGGCGCGCAGTTCTACTACTAAATGTAGCTGGCGTTAAAAATTCGGTTTATAGTCAAAATTACGATCAATCACGGGATCACGGAAAGGGCGAATCGCTTTCTTTGATAAAGTGATGGTATTGACCAAATTGTTTGGAAAAACTTGAATGTGATTATTAAACAATTCGACATTGCGGTTAAAGATGGTAATCGCTGCACCGACATTTTCATTCAGTTCTTGAATATCATCCATCATCTTAGTGTATAGCGTATCTGCTTTCAGCTCTGGATAATTTTCAACCACAACATTTAAACTACGCATCAAATCGCTATTTAATTTTTCGATGTGTTGTAACTTGGCAATATCGGTATCATTGATATTGAGATTCATGATCTGCTGACGTAATGCAGTTACTTGCTCTAAGGTCGATTTCTCAAAGACTGTGTACTTACTTAGAGTATCTTCGAGTGCTTCTAGTGTTTTGACTTTCTGGCGCTCAAAATTGGCAACTTCTGCCCAAGCACGTTTGGTGGCATTGAAATACCGCACGATCGTGTTGCGGATATGAATCCCCCAAACGATGAGTACAACAAAAATCCCCAAGAAAATGAGTAAACCTGTCATTGCCATTCCCCTTTATTATTTACCTAGTCGAACTTTTATCGTTCCTCATCCCTTATGCCGTTTTAGTTGTGGATCAGGGCTAGGATGAGTTATTTAATTAAATTGAGCATCATTTCTTGAAATCTTTGATATTGAGGCATGGTCATGGTACGAAGATGGCCACGTAGTGCTGGAATATCATTGATTTGATCGCGCTTACTCGTTGTTTTTAATAGGTTTTGTTCACCAACATAACAAAGAATTTGCTCTTGATGATGATAGATTAAATCGCCTTTAAAATGTTGAAAAAAATCATGTAATTTTAAGGTCATACTTGGGCTAATGCTTTTAGCGAGTTCATGTTGGCTTCGCCCAAAAATTTTAAGATTACGATTGACTGAGATATCACTACTTTCCCAAGCACTGCCATACGGTTCAAAAAAACGAGAGCGTTGATTACTGACAGCAATTCCTAAAGCAGGCATTTGAAAAATAAATGCACCCCATAAATCCTTGTGTATTTCTTTACTGATCTGTTGATTCTTATCACCATTTCTGAGAATGGGCAGTTCGCTGACATAATGATATTGGAAGATCAGCACCTGATGTTCCGTGACACCATCATGCCATGTTGTGGAGGCGTATTGCGTAATGTCATTAGATTCCGTGCCACGATGAAACAATGGAAAAAATTGTTTAAGTCGACTGATCACCAGTGTTGGCTGCGCCTGAATCGGGAGATAAGCAGGGAGTTGTTGGAAGTTTAAATGATAACGTAGGGTCATCAAGCGTTGTTCTAGATATTCTGTTACTTGTATCAAAGGCTGTTTCGGTTCATAAAGCAAATAGGCTAAAAATCCAGAAAGAAATGCGCCTAAAAAGCTCCAAATAAACTGAATGTGTGGATGAATAAAATAGCCGAAGACCAAACAGCATGCACTGATAATCGCAAGGAGTAGGGGCAGTATGTTAAAGAAATGCAAGCTATGCGTTTCACCCCAAGGATGTAGTTTATCGAGCAGTTCTTGATCGGTTGTTGACTTATTTCCGATATCCCAAAGCCGAGCAATATTGCGAAAAACTTGAGCGTTTTTTTTGCGTCTTATATGGAGTGCTTGTTGTACAGTGTCGATCGGCATGGCGATGATCAATTCATTATATTAGATTGGTGAGGTATAGATTATGCTTTAAATTTCAGAAACTAAGAAGTGCCTTGTGGGCTATTTTAATCAGTATGGATGGAATTAGAGAGTCTTGAGCAAACTGGTGAGTGCTTCTTGTAAACGTTGAAGTTTTGGCATTTTAAGTTGTTCGAGTGTTTCAGCAAGTTTATTAACCGTGATTGCCTGAAATAAATAATTACTCTCGATTAAAGGGGATTCATTGAATAACCAGTACATTACATTAGTTTGTGGAGGTACATAAAAATCCCCATGAAAAGTTTGCATCATTTTTTCCAGTGACAATAGTCTTTCTGGAGTTAAAAACTTAACAAACTCGTATTCATTTACGCCAGTTTGCTGATACTTCTTATTAAAGAGAATATCACTAGATTTCCACTCTATACCTAGATGACATTGATGTTTATAGTGAGCTGAGATGCTGATGCCTTTGAATGGAAAATTCTTCATCAGTACGCCCCATAGATCACAATGGGTTGTTTGCCAAATTTCTTTTCCCTGATCATCGGTTGTCCTTGTTTGATAGGTGTAGTGATAATTAAAAACAGAATAATCATATGTTTTTTGTTTAATCACTAATTGCCCATCTAGCAATATTTTAACAGTATTGTCTTTATTACCTAATTTAAATAAGGGATGATCCAGTAAAGCAGGATTTAAGGGGGGGCTATCAGCATGAAACTTAACCTGATAGGTCTGCTCTAGAACATAGATTCTTAATTGTTCTTTTAGGCTGTCTAATTCAGTTGTCGGAATACGATAACGAGTACCAACATCAAACAGAACAACACAAAGAATCAGATAGTAAGCTGAGAACAAAAGGCCTGCCAATAAAAAAATCAGACTCAGCGTGCACATTGTCCAGTATAGGTAATTCTTGATATACAGGTTTTGCTCGCCATCCCAGTGTTTTAAGACGTTAATTAAAAGTTCTGGTGAGGGTTGTTTCTCTAGCAATTGGCGAATGGCCTCAATATTTTTTAAGGTCGACTGATTATGAGTAGATTGATTTTGAAAAGTTTTTTTAATTTTATTGGATATGAATAGCATAGTTTTTTTTAAAATAATCATTCTGAAAAAATAGGCTAAACCATGATTTAGCCTATGAGTGATATTTATGCGAGTTGATCAATCAACATCGCATCGCCATAACTAAAGAAGCGATAGCGTTGTTCAACTGCATGCTGATATGCCGCCAAAATATTATCCCGATTTGATAGTGCTGAAACGAGCATCAATAGCGTAGATTCAGGTAAATGGAAATTAGTAATCAAACGATCCACGATACAGAACTGATAACCTGGGTAGATAAAGATTTGGGTGTCGCCTGTCCAAGCTGCAATCTTACCACCATTTGCTTGCGCTGCACTTTCTAAGGCACGTGTCGCGGTTGTGCCAACGGCAATCACTTTATTGCCTCGTGCTTTGGTTGCTAAAATTAAATCAATCGTCGCTTGAGGTACATCACACCACTCACTGTGCATAATATGGTTACTAATGTCTGTGGTGCGAACTGGCATGAAGGTTCCCGCACCAACATGCAAAGTGACAAAAGTTTTTTGAATGCCTTTTGCTGCCAATTTTGCTAACAAATCTTGGTCGAAATGTAAGCTTGCAGTCGGAGCAGCGACACTGGCAATTTTTTCAGGGTCATGAAAAACCGTTTGATAACGTTCTGTATCAATCTCTTCAGCTTCACGATTGAAATAAGGCGGAATCGGTAACTGACCGTATTGATCCAACACCGACAAAATTGGTTGTGAAAATTTCACCACAAATAGATTTTCGTGGCGACCTTGTACCGTCACAGGAACTGCATCTTCACCAATATACAGTTCTGCGCCTGCTTTAGGTGAGTTGCTCGATTTGATATGGCAATGTGCTGTATGCGTATCCAACATACGTTCAACCAAAACTTCGATAGCACCGCCAGTGGCACGTTTCCCTTTTAATCGTGCTTTCATGACTTTGGTGTCATTCAGAACCAGTAAATCGCCATCTTCCAATAAATCTAAAATATCGGTAAAAGCATGGTCGTGATACTGACCTGCTGTATCAATATGCAATAAGCGTGATGCGCTACGGCTTTCTAATGGGTAGCGAGCGATAAGTTCATCTGGAAGATCAAAAGAAAAGTCGGAGAGTTGCATACATCTAAAACATTGCAAAGAATTGGGCGTAGTATAGTCTTTTTTGTGTTTTTTCGCTGAGCTTGATGTTTATAGCTAGAAAAATATCTGAGTGATTTAAAAGTGAGCAATAAGTGCGAGATGGGGTTTGACAATAAAATCAAACAGGTTATGATACGCAACACAAAGCATCGCACTCTTCCCGAGGTGGTGAAATTGGTAGACGCGGCGGACTCAAAATCCGCTGTCAGAGATGACGTGTCGGTTCGAGTCCGACCCTCGGGACCAAGATTCAAAGACCCCAAGCTGGTATTAAAGGCTTGGGGTTTTTTTATGGCGATTAAAAATGTTAGTCTAAGAAGCTTGTTTAATTTTTACTCTAGTTTAGGTCGTGGTTGCTTTATAGCCATAGGCGTAAATTTTTTGAAGAATAATCAGGATCTGTTGTCATTCTAATCATTCATTATGTTATGCCTTGTACTGTTTAGGATTGCTTAAGTCGAAAACACTAGAGTCGCCAGTATTTGTGTAATGTCAGCAGATCCTATGAAAAGGATAAATAATGAAGCCATATCAAAGAGCCGCACTTGCTTTGGCAGTACTAAAGCTGGAAACCAATAACACAAAACGCAATATCTATGATTATACTCAGTCTTGTTATCCTCGTATTTCAGGTCATGCCGATAAAGAGTGCATAAAGTTTTTTGATTATGATCGAAATACCTATTTTGAGGGACGGTTTAATGACGGTGAATATCGCCTTTATGACTATGGGCATGGTGAATACATCTCGATAAAACAAAAATCTGCTGGTTGTTACGAGGGGTATCATTATGGAAGCGGTCGTTATTATTCGATTGCATGTCAGGGAAATAATGTGAGTTTTTATGACTATGGCACTGCGCTATACTATAACTATGCATAAAAAGATTTTTATTACTTCATCTTTTATAAATTAATAATTTTCAATTGCTTGTCGTTAAATAATCTTTAAACAAACATGAATGGCGAAGAGCAGTGGTCTATGACTGCTTCTTTGCTCATTGATGATATGTGTTATCTGCTTTATTCGTCTGCAAGTTTTAGTGGACTTCTTTCATACATGCCCTTGCGGAACTTCAATCGTTCCACATTCTCTCGATGGGGGGAATACAAAGCGGCTAAAATGATAGAAGAGCGCTTGTGTGATACGGTTCTCTTTAATCAAATGTTCATGTTAAAATTTAATGAAATTTCACGTTTTGTTTCGAAATAATGAGAAGCATTTATTGCCTTTTATGTTAAACTTTGTTAATACTAAGTGATAGTTGTCACATTTTTCTTAATAAAACGTAAGCAACCGTATAATGATAATATTCGAGAGGCGGGCATGGCTATTCAACTATTAGAATTACAGCAGGCCGAAAAGTTAAGTGCTTGTAAGATATCTTTGTCTTTAGGCCTAAACACTGAACAGAACTTGATTGAACATTTCCTGCAATTTAATCGTAAATTGATGCAGGCCAGTACCGCATTGCTCGCTTTTCACCAAGAACCTTATCTTTGGCACCGTTGCCCTGAAAAACTACAAGCAATTGATTCTACAAAGATTGCAAAAAGTTTAAATACATTATTTGTTAATGATGATCTGATCGATAGTGAGCATCCGCGCTATCCAACCTTGATTGCCTTTTTAAATACGTTTAAGCGAAAAGTTCAAAGTGCCATTGCACTGCATCTCAGACATCCTGATCAGACCTCATTAGGATATGTGGTTTTATTTGATGAGGATGCCCAAGCATTTAGTGAATTACAAAAACAGCTCTTACAAGCCCACTGCGTTAATTTTATGCAACAGCTTGAGTTGAAATTTAATCATGATGAATTAAAAGAATTATACGAACAAGAAGCGGCTTTGAATGTCAGTAAAACCAAATTCTTTTCGATCATTTCACATGACTTACGTGCTCCATTTCATGGCTTACTTGGCTTTTCTGAAATATTGGCGAAAGAGCGTGATACTTTAGATGAATCCAGTATCCAAAATATCGCAGACTATCTCCATGATACTTCGCAATCGACTTATAACTTATTGGAAAGTTTGCTGAATTGGGCAATGGCTGAGGGTGGCCGTTTTGTTTATCATCCCATCAACTTTAAGTTGCGGCAGATTACCAACATTGTCACTGATATCTTAAAAACATTGGCTTTGAAAAAGCATATTGAATTGGTCAATGAAGTCGATGAGAATCTTAAAGTCTATGCCGATATGAATATGATCACATCGGTGATACAGAACCTCGTTTCAAATGCCTTGAAATTTACTGATGTGGATAGTGCTGGAAAAGTCTTTATTCGAGCGCAAAGCAAGGGTGACCATGTGGAAATTTGTGTTAAAGACACGGGTTTGGGTATGACTCAAGCACAAATAAAAGATTTATTTCAACCCCGCATTACCGTTAGTTTAAAAGGGACAGCTGGAGAGAAAGGCGCTGGTTTGGGACTTGCCTTGTGTAAACGGTTCGTGGAAATGAACCTTGGTGAAATTAGTGCGAGCTCGAAGGAAGGCGGAGGTACTCAATTTACCGTCCTTTTACCTGCTGCACGTGAACATGTAGATTCATGCATCGAACAGCATAAAAGCCAAGAAAAATTGGTCTAAAGAGATTTTAAAGATAAGCATGTAACTGATATAACTAGAAAGGTCTACAGACCTCATTAAGATGACATTAGTCGAGCTTTTTTATATGAATGCAGAACAGCTACAAAAAACCTTAGTTGCCAGTCAGTATGCTGAACAAGTTTTAAATTTATATTCAATAGAATTAGAACAAGATTATGCCGAAGATCAATTCCTTTGCGCACTCTCGACAGAAAGTATTTTTCAAAAGGTTCAAGCTGCTGTTGCAGAGATCAGTGATGAACAGGCATGGATGAAAACGCTGCGTATTTTACGTGCCAAATTGATGTTTCGATGGATTTGGCAAGATGCCAATCAGCTGACGGATGTGGTTACGCTGACTCGTGAGCTTTCCGACTTTGCAGATGCCAGTATTTGTGCTGCGAAAGCCTTTGCACGTGCCCCTTTGATTGCCAAGCATGGTGAACCGATCGGTTATTCTGGTCAGGTGCAAGACCTGATTGTCATCGGTATGGGTAAGCTTGGTGCACAGGAACTCAATCTTTCTAGCGACATTGATTTGATTTTTGCCTTTGATGAACAGGGTGAAACCAATGGTCGTAAGTGTATTGATGTGCAACAGTTCTGTATTTTATGGGGACAGAAACTCATTTATTTACTTGATCACATTAGCGCTGAGGGTTTTGTGTTTCGCGTGGATATGCGGTTACGTCCGTGGGGAGATGGTTCCGCGCTGGCCATTAGCCACATAGGTTTAGAAAAATATTTAAGTCAGCATGGTCGGGAATGGGAACGCTATGCGTGGATTAAAGCGCGGGTAATTACTGGTGGAAAAGAGGGTGCAGATTTAATGGCGATGGCACGCCCTTTTGTGTTTCGTCGTTATGTTGATTATTCTGCATTTGCTGCGATGCGTGAAATGAAAGCCATGATCGAGCGTGAGGTGATGCGCCGTAATATCGAGGATGATATTAAGCTCGGTGCGGGGGGGATTCGTGAAATTGAGTTCATCGTCCAAGTTTTCCAGTTGATTTATGGTGGATCAAGACGAGAGTTGCACGATCGCCAATGCTTGGTCAATTTGCAGCATTTGGCTCAGGCGGAACTATTGGATCAACAGGCGGTGTCTGATCTTGAAGATGCATATCTATTTCTAAGACGCATCGAACATGCGATCCAAGCACTCAATGATCAGCAAACACAATCCTTACCGACTGAGCCTGAACTTAGACAACGTATGTTGGACACTTTGGGCTTTGCGGATTGGTCATCATTTTTAAATGTGCTGAACCAGAAGCGCGATAAGGTTAAAGTCCAATTTAAACAATTGATTCAAGAAAACGAATTTTCTGAGCCAGTTGATGATTTCGAGCAGTTGGAACAGCAGCTCAATACGGTATTGGATGACGCTGCGCAGAATCTGATTCAGAACTTCTGGCATGGGCAAGCCTTAAAGAAAATTCCTGCAAGTGCACTCGAACGCTTAAAGAAGTTTTGGCCACATTTGATTGAAGCGATTTTACAGTCTGATCAGCCGCAAATGGCATTGTTACGTTTGATGCCTTTGGTTGAGTCGGTACTGCGCCGTACTGTGTATTTGGTTATGTTGATGGAAAGCCGTGGTGCTTTGCAACGCTTGGTGAAAATGGCAACGGTGAGTCCGTGGATTTGTGAGGAGTTAGCACAATATCCAGTATTGCTCGATGAATTCTTGTCGATGGACTTTGGTTTGCCCTTACGTAAAGACTTAGAGGATTCTCTACGCCAGCAATTACTGCGTATCGAGATTGATCAAGTTGAAGATCAAATGCGTGTGTTGCGGTTATTCAAAAAGAGCAACGTTTTAACCGTGGCTGCCAGTGATGTATTGGCTGAAAGTCCATTGATGAAAGTTTCAGATGCCCTAACCGATATCGCGGAGGTCAGCGTACAAGCAACCTTGAATCTGGCCTATGAAGCGGTTGCGCAACGACATGGTTATCCGATGGGGAGCAATGGACAGCGTTGCAGTCTAGATGTAAAAGGCTTCACTGTGATTGGCTATGGCAAGCTCGGTGGAATTGAACTGGGTTATGCCTCTGATTTGGATTTGGTGTTTATTCATGCCTTTGAAGAACAAAGCGAAACGGATGGAAGAAAGCGTATTAGTGGTGCTGAGTTTGCGATTCGTGTAGCACAGAAATTTATGTCACTCATGACCACGCAAACTTTGGATGGACGTGTCTATGAAATTGATACTCGTCTAAGGCCTTCAGGCGAGGCTGGGATGTTGGTCACTAGCCTGAAAGCCTTTGAGCAATATCAACAAAAACATGCATGGTTATGGGAGCATCAAGCTTTGGTGCGTGCTCGTTCGATTGCGGGAGATTTGCAGTTGTGCCAGCAGTTTGAAGAGGTCCGGTGCAAAATCCTCACTCAAGTTCGTGATGAAAACGTAGTACGTGATGAAGTGATCAAAATGCGCCAAAAAATGAAAGATCATTTGGGTTCATCTTCTGAGCAAAAAAAACATGGCATTTTTCATTTAAAACAGGATGCGGGTGGTATCGTTGACATAGAATTTATGGCACAGTATGCAGTGCTTGCATGGAGTGGGACGAATACAGATCTCGCCCATTTTTCCGACAATGTGAGAATTTTAGAGGATGCTGCTAAAGCAGGCTGCTTATCCAGTGAAGATGCCACAGCATTAATACAAGCTTACCTCCGTGAACGAGCTGAGAGTCACCGTCTAGCGCTTGCAAATCAATCAATGCAAGTCAATGCTGCGGATTGGCACGATACCCGCGAGATCGTTTGCAAGTTATGGCAAAGATTAGTTGATCCAAATGCAATAGCATTGGAAAGTGAATAATAGTGAAAAAAATGGAGTATGTGCGATGAGTTTGGCTGATCGTGATGGTTTTATTTGGCAAGATGGAAAAATGGTTGATTGGCGTGATGCAAAGATTCACGTCTTAACACATACACTACATTATAGTATGGGTGTGTTTGAGGGTGTTCGTGCCTATGAAACGCCGAATGGTACAGCAATCTTCCGTTTGCAAGATCACACCAAACGCTTATTAAATTCAGCAAAAATTTATCAAATGAAAGTTCCATTTGATCAAGCGACTTTAGAACAAGCACAAATTGATGTCGTGCGTGAAAATAAATTGGTGTCATGCTATTTACGTCCATTGATTTGGATTGGTTCTGAGAAGCTAGGCATCGCTGCAACGGATAATACCGTTCATGCAGCGGTTGCGGCATGGTCTTGGGGAACGTATCTTGGTGACGAAGCAATGGCGCACGGTATCCGTGTAAAAACGTCTTCATTTACGCATCACCATCCAAACGTGACCATGTGTAAAGCAAAAGCTTGTGGTAACTACACAGTATCAATCTTGGCACACCAAGAAGTTGCTCGAGCGGGTTATGACGAAGCCATGCTGCTTGACCCACAAGGTTTCGTTTGCCAAGGCGCTGGTGAAAATGTCTTCTTGATCAAAGATGGTGTGTTACATACCCCAGATTTAGCAGGTGGTGCACTTGAAGGGATTACTCGTCAAACAGTGATGACCATTGCTAAAGACCTCGGCTATGAAGTCGTAGAGCGCCGTATTACTCGTGATGAGTTTTATATTGCTGACGAAGCTTTCTTCACGGGTACTGCTGCTGAAGTAACCCCAATTCGTGAATATGATGATCGTGAGATCGGTTGTGGTTCACGTGGTCCGATCACCACTGAAATTCAAAAGACTTTCTTTGATGCTGTTCAAGGCCGTAATGATAAATATGCGCATTGGTTAACTTATGTGAAATAAGTAAATAACCATCGATTAAGCGAAGCTCAGGCTTCGCTTTTTTATTAGCTGCTTTTTAATAGTGAAGATGTCAACAGATTGCAATCAAAGCATCATCAATCCTTATGAAATAATCCTAATCGTTTGACGAATTTATAATAATCAATTTAATCATGCCTATGCTAAGATAGCTCAATATTCGGTGCGTACTATTTAAGGCTTGCGATATCGGACGCGCAACGCAAAAAATATTATTTCAGGCATTCAAGGTTATCAAATGGTCGACATTCAACAAAGCTCAGCAACACACGAAGAAAATATCATTTTGTGTATGAAATGGGGAACCAAATACGGTGCTGAATACGTCAATCGTTTGTATAACATGGTCAAACGCCACCTGACTCTACCTTTTAAAATGGTCTGTCTCACTGATCGTACCGAAGGGATTGACCCCAATGTACAATGTTTCCCAATCCCACCTTTAGATTTGCCAGCAGGTGCGCCTGAACGTGGTTGGAATAAACTTTCTACCTTTGAGCCTGATTTATACGGCTTGAAAGGTAATGCATTATTCCTCGATTTGGATGTGGTGATTGTTGATAATATAGATTGCTTCTTTCAGGAAGATGGTGAATTCCTCGTCATTCACGATTGGAAACGTCCGTGGCGGATTACAGGTAATAGTTCCGTTTATCGTTTTCAACTGGGTGCTTTCCCCGAAATTTTGCCGTATTTCCGTGAAAATTTTGATGATATCCGTCAAAAGTTCCGTAATGAACAGGCTTATTTATCTTGGTTTGTGCATAAAGAAGGTAAGCTCAGTTATTGGCATGATGATTGGTGTAAAAGTTATAAATACCATTGTCTACAAAAAATTCCACTCGCCTATTTTAAGCCACCAATCAAACCCAAAGGTGCAAAAATTATTATTTTCCATGGTGAGATTAATCCACCTGATGCAGTCAGCGGCGGCGGTGGGAAGTGGTATCGTTATGTATTGCCATCGGATTGGATTAAAGACGCTTGGCAGTAAGCAAAAGTGTAGCTAAGCATAATTAAAATCAGGCGTGATGCCTGATTTTTTGTCTTAATTAATTTAAATATTGTGATATTGGCGATACCAATCAACAAAGTTTTTGACCCCATCGACCACCGAAGTAGCGGGCTTATAGTCCACATAGTTTTCTAGCGCAGAACTATCGGCAAAGGTATCTGGCACATCGCCTGGCTGTAAGGGCAAGAGGTCTAGAATCGCTTCTTTGCCTGCTGCTTTCTCAATGGCCTGAATATATTCAATCAGCTTGACGGTGCGGTTGTTGCCAATATTGAAAACTCTAAACGGAGCATTACTGGTCGATGGATTTGGGTTTTTACTATCCCAATTCTCATCAGGTGTAGCGATTTTATCACTGGTACGAATGATGCCTTCAACAATATCGTCGATATACGTGAAGTCACGGGTGTGATTACCATGATTAAATACTGGAATTGGTTTGCCTTCAAAAATATTCTTGGTGAACTTAAACAAGGCCATGTCTGGGCGTGTCCAAGGACCATAGACGGTAAAGAAGCGTAGACCAGTGGTTGGCAACTTAAATAAATGACTGTAGCTATGTGCCATCAATTCATTGGCACGTTTGGTTGCGGCATAGAATTGAAGCGGATGATCTACGCCATGTTGTTCGCTAAATGGCATGGTCGTGTTAGCACCATAAACACTACTGGTACTTGCATAAGTCAAGTGCGGTGTTTCTGCATAGCGACAAGCTTCCAAAATATTGGTAAACGCAATCAAGTTACTCTCCACATAACTATGTGGGTTTTCAAGCGAATAACGTACACCTGCTTGTGCTGCCAAATGAATTACACGATCAAAATGATGTGCTTGGAAGCATTGATCTACCACGGCTTTATTGGCTAGATTGTCACGAATGAGGGTGAAACTGCCCGTATCTTTATGTTCAGCGAGTTGCTGTAACTGTTTTACACGGGCTTCTTTTAGGGTGGGGTCATAATAATCATTAAAATTATCAAAACCAATCACATCATCACCACGTGCAAGCAATTTCTGTGCAACGCTAAAACCGATAAAACCAGCAGCACCTGTGACTAGAACTTTCATTCATCGCCTCCAAAAATATCTCGTGTGTAAACTTTATCCTGTACATCAAATAATTCGCTCGACAGGCGATTAGCTATAATCACATCACAGGACTGCTTGAACTCATTGAGATCCTGAGTCACTTTAGATTTAAAGAAGCTGTCTTCTTGGAATGTTGGTTCATAAACAATGATTTCCACTCCTTTCGCTTTGAGTCGTTTCATTACACCTTGAATTGCAGAGGCGCGATAATTATCAGAACCACTCTTCATGACTAGACGATAAATACCTACCGTTGTAGGATTTCGAGCAAGAATCGAATCTGCTATAAAATCTTTACGGGTTCGATTTGCATCCACAATAGCCTCAATCAAATTACTTGGTACATTGCTATAGTTTGCAAGTAATTGCTTGGTGTCTTTTGGTAGACAATAACCACCGTAACCAAAAGATGGATTGTTATAATGGTTACCAATTCGTGGATCGAGACACACTCCTTCAATCACTTGTTTCGTGTCCAAGTCAAAACTTTGTGCATAAGTGTCTAACTCATTAAAGAAAGCGACTCTCATTGCTAAATAGGTATTGGCAAATAACTTAATTGCTTCAGCTTCAGTTGAGTGGGTCAGCAATACAGGAATATCCTGCTTGATCGCACCCTTTACCAGTAAATCTGCAAATTGCTGGGCACGTTCAGACTGTTCTCCAACAATAATACGCGATGGGTAGAGGTTGTCGTGGAGTGCTTTACCTTCGCGCAGAAATTCAGGCGAGAAAATAATATTTTCAGTCTGGTATTTGTTTTTAACTTGTTCGGTGAAACCTACAGGAACTGTAGATTTGACGATCATGGTCGCGTTTGGGTTAATAGCCAATACATCCTGAATGACACTTTCTACACTTTGGGTATTAAAGTAGTTGGTCTGAGGATCATAGTCAGTAGGGGTGGCAATAATAATAAAATCAGCGTCTTGAAAAGCCTGCTGCTTATCCGTGGTCGCTGTAAAATTGAGTTGTTTTTCTTTTAAGAAAAGGGAAATATCATGATCTTGGATCGGAGATATTTTTTTGTTCAGTAAATCGACTTTACTTTGTAGGATATCAAGTGCAATGGTTTCATGATGTTGTGCAAATAGCATAGCATTTGACAAGCCTACATACCCAGTTCCAGCAATCGCTATTTTCATAAAAACCTAATATATGGTGGATGATTAATAAGAACGCCAGAGAGAACCTAATTTAAAATCCCATTCTGCTGGTGTAATGACCATTCGGCCTGCATTTGGGGTGAGTGTAATTTCACTAAAATAAATATGATCTTGAGACAATAAGAAGTCTATACGACTGTAACCATATGTAAAACAAAGTTTCTTAGATAACTCAATAATATCTTTCAACTGTTGTGGTTTCGCTAAGGGGCTAGGAGAATTCTCTTTTAGATCGACTCTGAAGGGTTGTAACTCCCAATCAGTATTATACATATTTGAATAATCGTTTCCTTGGGTGTCTTGCACATCAATTTCCAAGAACTCTGGTTTGCCTTCAAAACAGTGCACTCGGCATGTGGTAATCGTTGAGTGACTCTTCGGATCAATGTATAAATCAATGAAGTGCTCAATTAGAATCTGAGGGCAAATATCTTTATAGTGCCACTCACGTTTTCTAAAATACATATTCATTTTGAGGTGATTTTTTATCTTCGCTCTAGCTGCTGTGATATCAAAACCGCTCTTGTCTCGACAGACCATCGCACTGCCACTGTCATGAGTGCATTTTAAAACAAATTGATTAGGCAATTGTTCAAAATTAATTTCATCAAAACATTTATAAGCCCCAACCAAAGGGACAAAAAATGCCTCATCAATCTTAGTGGCGATTAACTCTCTTACTGCACATTTATCAGCCAATTTGGTGAATAATGGACTGCGTTCGAAAAGCATTCGAGCGGTAACTTTTTCATTGAAGCTTTGGGGTGAGCAAAAATTAGGGGTGTAGCCTAATTTGCAGACAAAGCGTTTGGTGAGATAAGCTTTGTCTGAGACAAACTTGGTTCTAATTATTTTTGCTTGATACTCAAAATAGTTATAGTCAATCATGAGTTAAAAAATAAATTCCATCAAAGTAACCAATAATTATAATAAAAAACCATAAATTCGTCTAATAAAAATATCGTCATTTTTCTCATAGATTGGTTTAAATATGTTTGATTTTGTTGGGGATTATGAGAGGAATGTTCTGGTTAAAGTATTCTTGGAGAGAACTCTTTATGTGATCTACTTATATAATACAGGTAGTTTGAAATAATATATTGATTTATATCAATGTTGATATTGGAATCATTACGAAAAGAGAGTGACTGTAAATGGATGAGTAATGTTATTATACGGTTGGATTAGATTACTTAGTAGTATTTTCTTGATTTCTAATTGTTTATGAGTAAGTTGATGAGTGAAATGATGCAACCTATTGACGTGGTGATTGCTTGGGTGGATGGAAATGATCCGAAATTAAAGCAGAAACGCATGCAATATCTGGGCAAGACACAAGCGTCTGATGCAGTCAGTGATACTCGTTTTGCCAGCAATCATGAAATTTATTATAACGTTGCATCTATTTTAAAATATGTTCCATTTTGCCGAAATATTTACATAGTGACTGATAATCAGCAGCCTCAATGGATTGATCACTTTGTTAAAGACGGTATTTGTGAATCAGGTAAGATCCGAATCGTTGATCATAGGGAAATTTTTTTAGGGTATGAACAGCATTTGCCCACGTTCAATACGCGTTCGATAGAAACTATGCTTTGGAATATTCAAGGCTTATCTGATTACTTTTTTTATTTGAATGATGATTTCTTCTTTAACGCGCCAGCACAATTAGAAGATATTCTTATTGAGCAGAAGATGGTGATTTACGGGCATTGGCAAAGCAGTTTAGTCCTCAAGGCTAAGCTTTGGTATCGCCAACTTTTAAACCAATACTTTGCCAAGCCAATACAGCCTAAACATATGATTGCTCAAATGTTAGGTGCTGATATGCTTGGATTTAAAAAGTTTTTTGAAATTCACCATTATCCGCATGCAGTGGATCGTAAAATTCTCCAAGATTATTTGCTTGCTCATCCTAAGTTTCTAGAAAAACAGATTCAGTCTAAATTTCGCAGTGTCGAGCAGATTAACCCGATTTCACTGATGAACCATTTGAAGATAAAGAATAGTGAAGCATTGTTAAAGCCAGATATCGAAATTGCGTATTTGAAAAATGAATTGAGTTTAAATAGCTTCTTACAGAATTTAGGAAATGAGCAGATTAAGTATGGTTGTATGCAGAGTTTGGATCAGTTGAGTGCTACTGCCGCAAATCAAATTTATGCAACTTTAAACCAAAAGTTGGCTGGATATTTACCACAAGTTTTATTGGCTCATACAGCCGAAGGATAAAGAATGAAAGTCGTAACTTATCTGATTAATTTGGATGGTAGTGATCAACGCCTGGCGAGTGCAACAGCACAGTTGGATCAAGAGGATTGGCCCTTTATCCGTTTTTCTGCCTATGATGGCCGTGGTAAAGCCTTATCCGAGTTTAAGCAATATGATGATGCAGAGGCACAACGAATTTTAGGTCGCAGCCTGATTAACTCAGAGCTTGGGTGTTATCTGAGCCATTATGGATGTGTTGAACAATTCCTCCAAACAGATGCCGATTATCTGGTGGTGTTGGAAGATGATATTCAGGTACTGCCAAACTTTAAAAATAATCTTCAATCACTTCTCAACTATCTGGACCAGCATAAAGCGCTGGACTGGTATGTGGTGAATCTGGCAGCGAAAAAGAAGAAACTTGCCAAAGATATTGTTCAGATGGAGCATTATAACTTGTGGCATGCCTACTATTTCCCAATTCGTGGCGTCGGATTGGTGTGGTCAAGAAAAGGCGCTGAGGAGTTTGTCAGACTCGGAAAAGAGATTTATGTACCTGTCGATATTTTCTTTCAGGGCTGGCTCAGTAAAAATGGGAAAGGACTCGGGGTCTGGCGGCCATTCGTAAAACCAGCGGGTCTGGATAGTGATATTTTGGGCACTGTCGTAACACAGGGGATTCAACGTAAAGATCTGGAAAAGCGCGATGCAACTCATGGCTTAAAAAAACAGAAACGGATGTGGCGTGATCGCTTTTACGCATTTAAGCATCTTTACTTTTAATTAAAATTGTCTGGGCAAATCACTTTAGAACAAAGCTGAGCTAAGGTGATTTGAAGATATAGCTGAGTGACCTGTATGAAAATATTTAAAAAAATATTTTATCTCTTAAAGTTCTATACGATGTATTCGAATGAAAAGAGAGAGATGAATGATGCAATAGATAATTATGCAGATATTATTGTATTGAATCCAATAAATCCAAATGTTGTTATTCCAAAAAAAATTTGGATGTATTGGGAAGGTGATTTGCCAATTATTGTAGAAAAATGTGTAGAGCAACTTAGAAGTTTGCATCCAAGCTATGAGGTTTTTTTTCTAAAACCACAAGACTTAATTGAGTTTTGTACTATTGATTTTGAATCAATTCTTTATAAAAAAGCAACACCACAACAAAGATCTGATTTAATTAGATTTAATCTTTTATTTTTACATGGTGGTATATGGCTTGATGCGAGTACTATAGTTTATGAAAATTTAGATTGGATTCAAGAGTTAATCAGGAAAGAAAGAACAAATTGTTTTGCTTACTATAGAAAAAATAACACTACCAATATGAGTTACCCTGTGATAGAAACTTGGCTATTAGCGAGTACTCAGGGCAATATGTTTTTTAAATACTGGTTGGAAGAGTTATGGAATGCAATTGAACTTACTCCTAAAGGATATATTCAAAATATTGCTGATACTCAAGATAATAGCCATGATCTATTTCAAAACATTGGTCGTTTAGAGTATTTAGCAGTTTATGTCGTATGTCAGAAGGTAATGAGAGAATATATTCCAAGTATGACTTTGATTAACTGTGACAAAAATGCTTTTTTTTATCAAGTAAAAAATAGGTGGGTAAAAGAAAGAACACTGATTGATTTTGCAATTAATTACCCACCAAAGCAGCATCCAAAATTACTTAAGTTAGCAGCAAAAGAAAGAAAGATATTAAATAAATTTTATGCAAAGAATTTTTATTTCAAAGATTCTTTTTTAGATATATAAGCTATATGTCTTAAGTTTTTAATTATCGTAATCTGAAGATGAAGTGTAAGATTGTTTACAAAATTGATGATAGAGGTTGATATGGAAGTATTTGTCATAAGTTTGTCCACGGCAACTCAAAGAAGAGAACATATAAACCAAGAATTTGCTAAAAAAAACTTGGATTTTAAGTTTTTTGATGCCTTAACGCCTGAACCTGCAGGAGAGTTTGCTAATCAGCTTGGCTTACGAATTGATGATACTATTTTGACAAAGGGGGAGCTTGCATGTTTTATGAGTCATGTTTACTTATGGAATAAAATGATCCAAGAAAATATATCTTATATGACTATTTTTGAGGATGATATTTACTTAGGAGAAAATATTAAAGAGTTTCTTTCAGATACTTTATGGTTAGAGCCAAATTGGCACCTGATTAAAGTTGAGGAATTTACTCAAAAAGTTGCACTAGGTCCCAAATTGAAGGAGTTCAATAGCAACCCAGATAGAGCTATTTTTGAGTTAAAAAGTAAGAACTTAGGAACAGCAGGTTACATTTTATCTCTCAGTGGTGCTAAAAAATTACTCGACTATATCCAGTCGTTGGATCAACTAATAGCTCTAGACCATTTAATGTTTGAAAAATTGGTTAAAGATAAAATTTTATCTGTATGTCAGATGAAACCCGCGTTATGTATTCAAGATGTGACACTTTACTCAACAAAAGATAGCGTGAGATTTGCCAGCCATTTATATAAAGAACGCCAAGTTAGAATGAAATATAATAAAAAACGTGGAGTTGATAAAATTCTTTTAGAGTTAAGCCGAATCTATGTGCAAGTCAGAAATCTTATTTTCTTTAAGACAGTTGGGTTTAAGTAAGGAAAGTAAGTGGTGAAAAGTTTTGTAGTAAGCCTGAAAACAGCAGTTGATCGTCGAACACATATCGAAAATCAATTCATGCAGCAGGAGATCGATTTTAGTTTTTTTGATGCTATAGAGCCTCAACAGGTTGAAGATCTTGCAGCACAATTAGCAATTCGTATTGGTAATTGTCATTTAAGCCAAGGTGAGCTTGGCTGTCTATTTAGCCACATTCTACTTTGGAAAAAAGCAATTGATGAAAATATTGACTATGTTGCGATCTTTGAGGATGATATTTATTTAGGGGAGCATGCCAAAGCTTTTCTCAGTGATCATGAGTGGATAAAAGCTCAATGGGATATTATCAAAATAGAGAAGAATTCAGCATTTAACTATTTATCTTTGACTGATAAGACCTCTTTAGCAAATGATCGAGTAATTTCAAGGTTATTGAATCCTAATTTTGGTACGGCAGGATACATTCTTTCGAATAAGGCGGCTCAAAGTCTACTTTACTATATACAGAGTTTATCTGCGATTGATCATATCGATCAAATTATATTCAAGAAGTATTTAAAACATGGTGCATATCCGATTTATCAGGTAAATCCTGCCTTATGTATTCAAGAATATCTTTTATACCCAGATGACAAGAAATTTCAGTCTAGTTTATCTTGGAGAAGCTCTTATAAAAAGAAAGAAAGGAATCCTCTAAATAAGATTAAAAGAGAGTTAGTAAGGGTATTTTTACAATTATATCGACTGCCTTTTAAAGTAAAAATTATCTTTAAGTAATTTATAGATTAGGTTAATGAGGTGCTAATGGAACTTCCAACGATTCATGCTCTATGGATTGGTCATACACTAGGCAAAATATCAAGTTCTTGCCTTCAATCATTTGTTATGCGAGGACATAAGGTCTTATTGCATACTTATGGTACAGTTTCAGATGTGCCGGAAGGCGTACAATGTGTAGATGCAAATGAAATTATTCCAGCAGAGAAGGTTTTTAAGCATAATCAAACAGGCAGTTATGCATTATTCTCTGATGTGTTTAGATATGAGTTGTTGACAAAGATTTGTGGTATTTATGTTGATTGTGATGTCTATTGTTTAAAACCAATGGTAATTCCTGAGTCTAGTTATCTTTTAGGCTATGAAAGTGACAACAAGATCAATGGTGCGGTGTTAGCACTTCCACAAGACAGTTCTTTATTAAAACTATTATTAGATGCAGCTTATAATCCATTCTTTGTACCACCATGGTATAAGAAGTCTCGACAAAAACGATTGAAATTTAAAAAAATGTTGGGTATCGGGCAACACATATCAAATATGCCATGGGGGGTGATTGGCCCTGATGCGATTACTTATTTTGTCAATCAACTTCAACTAATTGATCAAGTCCAACCTATCGATATTTTTTATCCAGTGCACTATCAGTGTATTGGACAGTTAATGGACCCAAGACTGCAGATTGAAGATATTGTAAGCTCTAAGACGCTCTGCGTACATTTGTATAATGAGATGTTGAGAAATGTCGACTTAGAGAAAATCGCCCCAGAAAGTATTTTGGCTAAAATGTTTAGAAATGAAATTTAAGCGTAGAGAAAAAATTTAAGATGAATGTAGTACATAAAAAAATCAAAATAGGTTTAATTATTGATGAGTTTTTCGGTGCGGTTGGGACACCTTATGGTGGATATGGCTTTTTAGCAAGAAGGCATATTGCAAAGTATTTACCGAACCAAGATTTTCAAGTCGATGTTTTATTGGGGCGAGGAAAGCATCGTTTTTTTGCTGAATCTTATAAGGTAGATGATGTCGATGTATATCGTCTACCGAGAGGAAAATGGTTTGCAAAACAATGGTTAAAAAAACAGGATTACGATATTTATTTGAGTATCGAATTAACTTATGGTTATGTTTTAGAACATGAACCTAATAAAAATAAAAAACTGATTTTATGGATTCAGGATCCTAGACCAAGCTATGAATGGGATGAAATTAATACAGTTCAGTTGTTTCCTGAGACGTCATATTATAATCAAAAAATATATGATTTAGTTAATAACTGGTACAAACAAGACCGAATTAAGTTCATATCGCAAGGATATTTTTTAAATCAAAAAGCAAAAGACTTGTATCATTTAGAAGATACTGTAGATATCCAATACCTTCCAAATCCAATTGATATCGATGAAAGTTTTCATTTTGATATACACCAGAAAAAAAATATGATTATTTTTTTAGGGCGTATTGAATCCGTTAAGCGCGGCTGGTTATTTTGTGAAATCGCTAAAAAAATACCTGAATATGAGTTTTTTATATTAGGTCAAACTTTTAGAGAGGACGAACAGAACTCTGAAATCATGAAAGATTATTATGCAATTGAGAATTTACATTTTGTTGGTCATGTTGATGGATTCGAAAAAGAGCAATATTTGAAAGATGCTAAGATATTAGTGAACACTTCTATTCATGAAGCACTTCCTATCTCATTTTTAGAGGCTCTGTCTTTCGGTACATTACTTGTAAGTAATCGTAATCCAGAAGAATTAACCGAGAAGTTTGGTATTCATGTTGGTGATGTTTTGGGAGATGGTTTTGATAAAGTTGATCTTTTTGTCGATGCAATTAAAAACCTAATGCTTGATGATGAAAAGCGCCATACATTAGGTAAGCAAGCCATTCAATATATTAAAGACAGACATAGTGTTGAAGGTTTTCAAGAAAATCTACGTACTACGGTGTTACAGGCTTTAAAATTAAAAGAGAGTAGGGAGTGAATCACTTACTTTTGAGGGATCAAACGTAATGATCCTGTTGGCCATCCCTAAACCGCTTATACCCCCACATATATTCACTAGGAAAGCGGTTGATCATCTTTTCAACTGCTTTATTCAATGCTGTCGTGGCAACATTGATATCTCGATCATAAAGTTGAGGATCATTTAGATCATCACAATACACCTCAAACCCTTCGCCATCTTCACGACGGAAGCAGCTTAATCCAACTAAACGACATTGGGTTTTTTGTGCCATTTTGCTGGCAAGGGTACTGGTCAAACACGGGATACCGAAAAACGGAACCACAACACCACCTGAAGGTTGAGGTACATGATCGGGCAGGATCACGCTAAACCCGCCTTGTTTAAGGTTTTTAAATAAAGCCTTTACACCATTGGCATCAGTAGGAACAAGTGTTGCATTGAGCCTCTGGCGAGCATGTAAAGCAAAGGAATTAAAGCCACTATCTTTCATCGGTTTATACATGATGGTTGGGATGCCGTATTGATGTACCCACGCATTCATTATTTCCCAAGTTCCGAGATGCGGTGTAATGATCAATGCGCCTTTAGGGTCTTTTAAGGCATCTGTTAAGACATCTAATTGATGAACTTTTTGGATTTTTTGGATGCTCCATTCGGGCGACATAGCCCAACATTTTCCTGATTCGATATAGCTTAGACATTGTTTGACCACACTTTCTCGAGCCAGTTGTTCTTGTTGTTCAGGAGTTAATTCAGGATAGGCTAATCCAAGATTGATTCGCGTTTTCCACAACATACTTTTATTTGGATTTTGATTGATCAAGTATGCTGCCACTTTTGCAATACTACGCAAAAATGGCAAAGGTAAAAGACGAAGCAGTGCGCTATAAAAGGACATTTGAATTAGTCTTTTTTATCTGCATTGCCTTTGAGCACCATGTAAATCAGTGCGGCAAAAATCACTAATGCACCTGCTAGACTGCTGACGCAAAAATATAAAATTCGTTGATAGGTGGTCATATTGAAGAGTTCATTCGACAAGATGTAACGCATAAGAAACCATTGCGCAAGTGAAAACACAATAAGGACAATTGTGTGTCGACGCACATCTGGACGCATGGCCATGGGCAGATACCTTCAATAAAAAACTGGTTTATTATGCCATTAAAGAGAATCAATCTCAATTTACAAAAAAAGGCGCTGAAAACAGCGCCTTTGCTTTGCTTAAATGATTAAGCTTCTTTCTTTTGTTGTTCGCGTAAACGAATACCCAAATCACGCAATTGATTTGCTTCAACTGGTGCAGGTGCTTGAGTCAATGGACATTCAGCAGTTTTGGTTTTCGGGAATGCAATTACATCACGAATAGAAGAAGCGCCTGTCATTAACATCACTAGACGATCTAAACCAAATGCCAAACCACCATGTGGAGGCGCGCCATAACGTAATGCATTAAGCAAGAAGCTGAATTTTTCTTCTGCTTCTTCATCAGAAATACCTAAAGCTTCAAAGATCGCTTTTTGCATTTCTAAGTTATAAATACGCAATGAACCACCACCGACTTCAGTACCGTTGAGTACCATGTCGTAAGCAACCGAGAGTGCAGCACCTGGGTTGTTCTTCACTTCTTCAACACTTGATTTTGGTAGTGTGAATGGGTGGTGAACCGAGGTCCATTTACCATCATCCGTTTCTTCAAACATTGGGAAGTCTACAACCCAAAGTGGAGCCCACTCACAAGTGGAAAGATTCAAGTCATGACCGATTTTGACACGAAGAGCGCCCATCGCGTCATTGACGACTTTCGCTTTATCTGCACCAAAGAATACGATATCGCCATCTTGAGCGCCGACACGTTCTAACAGTTCAAGTACGATTGGCTCGATGAATTTAACGATCGGAGATTGAAGACCTTCAATACCTTTTGCCAATTCATTGACTTTGATATATGCCAAACCTTTCGCGCCGTAGATGCCGACGAATTTGGTATATTCATCAATCGCACTACGGGGTAATGATGCTGCGCCTGGAACACGTAAAGCAACGATACGACCTTTAGGGTCTTTAGCAGGCCCCGCGAACACTTTGAACTCAACTTCTTGCATCAGATCAGCAACATCGATGAGTTTCAACGGAATACGCATATCAGGTTTGTCAGATGCATAATCACGCATTGCATCCGCATAAGTCATACGTTGGAATTTATCGAATTTAACACCAAGAAGTTCATCGAACATCTTCACTGTTAAGACTTCCATCAAATCCATGATGTCATCGTCACTCATGAACGATGTTTCAACGTCGATTTGAGTAAATTCAGGCTGGCGATCAGCACGCAAGTCTTCATCACGGAAGCATTTAGCGATTTGGTAGTAACGATCAATACCACCGACCATCAGCAATTGTTTAAACAATTGTGGTGATTGTGGCAGAGCATAAAAGCTACCATTTGAAACACGACTAGGCACGAGATAGTCACGCGCACCTTCTGGTGTTGCACGAGTGAGAATCGGTGTTTCAACGTCCAAGAAACCATTGTCTTCGAAATAGTTACGAATTAAGTTGGTTAATTTAGAACGGAAACGCAGACGGTCTAACATTTCTGGACGACGAATATCCAAGAAACGATATTTCAAACGAATTTCTTCAGAAATATTGGTATTTTCATCATTCAAAGGGAAAGGCGGCGTTTCTGAAGCAGCAAGTACTTCAATATCTTTGCCTAAAACTTCAATTTGACCACTCACCATATTGGCATTTTCAGTGCCTTCATAGCGGCGACGAACGCGACCAGTAATTTTTAAAACAAATTCTGAACGTGCTTTATCCGCAGTCGCAAAAGCTTCTGGAGTATCTGGATCAATGACCACTTGCACGAGACCATCGCGGTCGCGCATATCAAGGAAAATCACACCGCCATGGTCACGGCGACGATGAACCCAACCACATAAAGTTACGGTTTGATCGATTTGGGCTTCAGTTAAAGAGCCACAGTAATGAGTGCGCATCATATTGAATTATTTATCCAAACTATATTGGCTGTAAAGGTGAATGCGTAAACAGCGCAGCACCAATGAAGAGGGAGATTATGCCTTGTTGAGCGGATTGTCTCAAGTCTTAAGCGGGTTTATTGGCACTTCACAAATGCTGAGGTGATTTTCGATCGAAAAATAACAATAATAAGCAAGACAGTGTGAAGATCGTTAGTCCTGTTTGAGTAAATTCATTGATTGATTTACCGATGAAAAAATAAGGCTCTTTCATCCAAATCTCGGATGCGATATGACGATTATAATCCCAAAGTGATAACAGTCCGCCAATGCTTGAAATGATCAAGCTGCTCCATACAAAAACTTTAAACTCTTTTGGAATAATCGTGTCCTGTTTATGTTTTTGGAAATAGCTCAGACACATCCTAAAGATAAAAGGTAGTGCAATGATGGATGAGCCAATCTGTAAAACGAAATGTAATGGATAATTAAAGCCAAACAATGAGATTTGCTGAGCAAGCATTGTTTTAAATGCAAAAGTACGGAAATCTAAATGGGTGAGTCCATCCCAAATCAGATGTGTTGCAGTTCCCACGATAACAGCAAAACAACTCATCAAACTAAAGGAAATAAAACGGTCAAATGAGTGGATATGTAAAGGATCTTGGATCGCAAACAGACGGTAGATCACTGGACGATAAAGTAAATACCACAGGATGCAAAAGAATAGGCCAATTGGAAGATTTGGAAATAAAATGCCGCTCCATTGGTGGGTCAGTGCAATATTTCCTTGTGTAAATAAACGATATAAGTCAGGTGTCATACAGCCAATCGCTAAAGCTGCGATGGGCAAATGACCTTTACTGATTTTTGATAATGGTGGTGCAAGAACTGCATGAGACAGGGTAAAAGGCATATCGTTAGAAAACGAGTTTTTTAAAATCATGGAGCGACAGTGTAGCAAATGTTTTTTTCAGCTATGTTTTTTATTGCAAATTAAGTGAAATGTTATAGTATAACAGTTAATATTTGAGCTGATCCGAGACACGGTATGTCATTTTCAAAAAGTATTCTGACTTTATCAATATTAGCTGCTGCATCAGTATCATCATTTGCAGCAGAAAATGAGCAAGTTAAAACATTAGAAACAATACGAATTAAAGCGCATCCGCTTGAGCAAACTTCACAGGACTTTGCGGTTGCAGATACGGTGGTTGATCAAAAAACTTTAGCGCAAGGTGCGGTAACCATTGGGGATGCATTAGCCAACGAAGTTGGTATTTATTCTAACCAGTTTGGTGCTGGTTCAAGCCGTCCTGTGATTCGTGGACAAGACGGTGCACGTGTTAAAGTGTTGCAAAACTCCTCTGAAAATATTGATGTCTCAACCCTTTCACCCGACCATGCTGTGACTGTCGATCCAGCATTGGCCTCGCAGGTTGAAGTGATTCGTGGGCCATCAACGTTATTATTTGGCGCTGGCACTGTCGGTGGTTTGGTTAATGTAACGGACAACAAAATCCCAACCCAAATGCCAGAAAAGGGTTATGAAGGCAATGTGGGTCTACGTTACAACACGGGCAGTGATGAAAAACTAGCAAGTGCTGGTGTAACTGTCGGTTTAGGTGACCAAGTTGCCTTGCGTGTTGAAGGACTCAAGCGCGAAGCAAATGACTATATCGCTCCTAATTACTTCCATGAGGGCGAAAAGGAACGTCGTGTTGATAACACCTTTGCAGAAGGTCAAACGGTAAATGTCGGTTTGTCTTGGATCTATGATCGTGGTTTTACTGGTATTTCATATAGTAACCGTCAAGATAAATATGGTTTGCCTGGACACAGCCATGAATATGAAAGTTGTGATGCGCATCTAACGGGACGACCTCACTTACATTGTGGCGATCATGATCATGGACATGGCGGTCATGATGATCACGATCACGATCACGATCACGATCACGATCACGATCACGATCACGATCACGATCACGATCACGACCATGCACATGGCGGACCATGGATTGACCTAAAGTCTGAGCGTTATGACTTCCGTACAGAATTAGACGATCCATTTGCAGGCTTTAAAAAGATGCGTGCGCAAGCAAGCTATACCGATTATCGCCATGATGAACTTGAAGAAGATACCATCACAACCCGATTTAAAAACAAAGGTTATGATGGGCGTTTTGAGCTGGTTCATAATCCACTCGGTGCATGGGAAGGGGTGATTGGGACTCAATACAGTCAGCAAAAACTCACATTAACAGGCGAAGAAGCATTCTTGGCACCAAATACCACCAAGAAATGGAGTGTATTTGCTTTAGAACACGCACAATTCAATGATGTCCATGTTGAACTCGCAGCACGTGCGGATAAACAAAAGATCGATATTGATGATTCAAGCAAGAAAGATTTTGATGGCTCAGCTTATTCATTCTCTGGTGCAGCCAACTGGGAATTTGCCCCAGATTACAAGCTGTCTTTTGTTGCCTCTCATCAACAACGTTTGCCAATGGCACAAGAGTTGTACGCAAATGGCAAACACTTTGCGACCAATACCTATGAATTGGGTAATGATCAGTTGAAGAAAGAAAAATCAAACAATGTAGAACTTGGTTTCCATTATGACAATAACACGTTTGATTATCATGTACACGTCTACCATAACTGGTTTGATGACTACATCTTTGCACAAACTTTAGATCGTTATGAAGATTTCCGTTTGGTTGAATACACGCAAGATAAAGCGCGTTTCTACGGCGCTGAGGCAGAAGCAGGCTATCAAATCTCACCAATCTATAAAGTCAGCTTATTCGGTGACTATGTACGTGGTAAGATCGACAATGAAAATGCACCACGTGTACCAGCTGGTCGCGTCGGAACTAAAGTAAAGGCTGATTTTGGTGATGGATACAGCGGTTCGGCTGAGTACTATCATGTATTCCAGCAAAATAAGATTGCAGCATATGAAACAGATACCCAAAGTTATAATATGTTGAATCTTGGTGTGGCATATTCAGGTCAATATAGTAATGCTGGGGATTATCGTGTTTTCCTCAATGCCAATAACGTTTTGGATGAAAAGGTGTATCAACATGCGTCTTTCTTATCAACAATTCCACAAGTTGGGCGTAACTTTACTGTAGGTGTGAACTTTAGCTTCTAAGCTTAAGTAAAATTGATTATAAAACTTTGATTTTATAAACGATCACCAAATTAGCATTGAAAAATCAAAGCATAAGCTCTAGCCTTAATCCATTAGGCTAGGGCTTTTTCTGTTTTTATGCGTATCTTCCAACGAATCCATCAAAAATTAAACTGGTCAGGTCGGCGTTACATGGCAGTCATATTGAGTATTTTGGTGATTGGGTATCTTGCTTCTGCAATTTACCATACCGTAAAACCACTTCCGAAAGGATTGGATTTTACTGGTCAACTACGGCATGCCAATGTGAAGTTTTTAGCCGATCAGACCTATCTAGATGCTCAGGGTCAGCAGCAAGTGGATCAGCAGATTTTTAAAGCAGTGTTTCAGTTGATTGAAGAGGCGAGAAGCACCATTGTTTTGGATATGTTTCTCTTCAATCAAGAAGTTGGCGCATCCAAAATCAAGCAGATTCCATTGATGCAACAGTTGACTGACGCTTTGATTGCCAAGCGCCATCAAAATCCATTGATACAAATTGTGGTGATTACCGATCCCATTAATTCTGTTTATGGTGGGCTTAAACCAAAGCATTATGAACAACTCCGCCAAGCAAACATTGAAGTGATCGAAACCGATTTAAAACCATTGCGTGCATCGAATCCACTATGGTCGGGATTTTGGTATATCTGTTGTCAAGATGTCGGCAATAATCCTGAAAAAGGCTGGCTTAAAAATCCATTTGGTGAGCAGAAAATCACGCTGCGCAGTTATCTCGCATTGTTTAATTTTAAAGCCAATCACCGTAAAACCTTGGTAGTGGATACTGAGGCAGGTTGGAAAAGTCTAGTGACTTCGGCCAATCCACATGATGGAAGTTCGCATCATACCAATGTCGCTTTGGTGGTCGATGGTGCTACAGCGATTGATATGCTGCAAACTGAACAGGCGGTTGCGCAAATGTCGCAGGGGGGAAGCCCAATTGTGATCATGGGTGAGCTAACGGAAGATAAAAGCTTGCCCCAAGTTCAGGTGCTGACTGAAAAAGCAATTTATGATGCAGTATTGGAAATGATAAACACCGCTAAACAAGATGAACATTTGGATATCGCGATGTTCTACTTGTCTGAACGGAAGATTATTTCAGCATTAAAGCAAGCTAAACAGCGTGGTGTCCGCATCCGTATGGTGCTTGATCCAAATAAAGATGCATTTGGTCGTCAAAAGAATGGTATGCCAAATCGACAAGTGGCTTCTGAACTCAATGCAGTTGGTATTCCAATTCGCTGGTGTGATACGCATGGTGAGCAATGCCACAGTAAAATGCTGTTGAAATACAATTCTCAACAAGCTGAGTTGATTTTGGGTTCTGCAAACCTAACGGCACGCAATCTGAAAAACTATAATCTTGAAACCAATATGCGTGTGATTGGTTCAGCTCAAGCGTCTGTGTTTAAGGATGCTGGACAGTATTTTGATTCTTCTTGGAACAATGCCAATGGTCGTCAAGTGACGCTTGACTATAAAAAGTATGCTGACGAGTCGAAAACCAAGTACTGGGTGTATCGTTTTATGGAATGGTCAGGGTTATCGACTTTTTAAGTGTATAGGGCGAACACAGTCTTACGGAACTGCGTTCCTCACTACGTTTAAATTCACGGACTAGGTGGAACTAAGGCATCCAAATCTTTATCGCTTAACTTTTCTAATTCATTGAGATCGGTTTTAATCGCCCACTGCTTTTCATCATCAACAGGATTCGGCAGACGACCTTCTAACCAGTCACAAACGACATCAGGCGTAAAGTCTGCATGATTACATTGAATCACCCAAGCCAAAAAGTCTTTGGCTTCCCCATTCATATACGGTGGGGGCGATACAGGAAAGAATTGTGTCGGTAAACGTTCATTGGTGGATAAATAATTCAGTACATGCCCTAGTTCTTGAACCGTTTGCCAAGCGAGTGGATGTTGTACATCAATGCTAAATTTAAACCACCACGCATGTTGACCATCTGAGCCATGCGCAACAATACGAGACTCTTGAACACTAGGAACATGACAAAAAAACTGATAGAGACGATCAAAGTTCATTTCCGACACAGCTATTGACTCAAAACTGAAAAATGGATTCTAGCATATTCTAAAAGTGAGCTAAAAATGGCCTCCTAATTTCATCCTCAATCTGCGCCAAAAAGTATAGAAAGGTAACAGTCACTGCTGTTTTTTTGTTCTAAAATAAGACAATAGTACTCAATATGGGGAGAGCGCAATGCTGCAATCTAAATATTATCATTATGCTTTGATTGGTGTGTTCAGCTGTTTCCCTACACTGCTGTATGCCGACAATGCTTGGGGTGGTTATAGTGGGGTAGAGCGTCGTTCATACCATCAAACGTCGCCGTCTTATCAAGCGCCTGCGCAAGACCCATTTGCATTTTCAAATCAGCGCTATACCCCTACAGCACCGCCGAAAGGATATTACTATCAGCCTTACCAAAATAACCATCCTTATCCTCACTATCCACAGCCGCGAGTACGGATAGAGTATTATCCAGATACTCAAACTGAGTACCGCTATAGTCGAGAGTCTTTCGTAGTTGGCAATGCCTTGCCGAGTGAGTTTCGTAGTGAGCGTTATGTGGTTCGGGATTGGGGATATTATTCATTGCGCGAACCACCAAAAGGGCGACACTGGGTGATGGTTGATGGTCGTTACTTTCTGGTCACCAATGATAACTTTACCATTGAGATTATTCGGTAATGAATAGAAGTGTTGGAGATCTGCTCAGGTGATAGCTCTCCACAATTTCTTGGATATCATTACAAAGCTTTGCAATGTCCTTTGTTTTATTCATGGTTTCTCCTTGAGTTTCTTTTAATCTGAATTTAGATCAAAACACTGAGGATCAAAGAATGAAAAAGACATTAGTATTGCTTGTTTCAGCCCTTATGCTAGGCATGTCAGCATCTGCGATGGCAGACTCATCAAATCGTTGGAAAAACGAGCATAAAGATCGTTACGATCAACGCTATGATCACCGTCAAGACCATCGTAATCCGCCACATTGGTCAAATGCCAACAAAGGGCATCATTATGGTCAACGCATTAGCTTTAAACGTGGAGAACGTTTACCATCACAGTTCCGTAGTAGCCGTTATGTCGTATCAAACTATCGCCAGCATCGCCTGTATCAACCACCGCGTGGTTATAAGTGGATGCAAGTACAAGGTCGCTATGTACTAGTCGATTCCAAATACCGTGTGTATCGTGTTGCATAAGTATGGTCAAAAATCCAAGCAGGCATTTGCCTGCTTTTTTTATGCCAGTTCATCATCTTGTGGTTTTGGTGTTTTGTTGGCAGCTAAAGCTTGTTCTTGATCTTTACCGCGAAGTACAGAAGGATAATGCCATGATGCAAAACGCACCACTAAGATGGCGGCCGCCAAAATCAAGATAGAGCCAGTAATGATCACTAAATCCATGGATGCTTTATGATTATGTTGAATATCGGCAATTAGAAGGCGAGTGAGTGCGGTAATGGCGATATAAATCAGAAAGCGCACAGGCATGTGATTGGTTTTGAAATAGATACCGACCATGGCACCGAGTTCAAGATAAATAAACAGCAGTAGGATATCGTCAATCGTTGCGTATTGTTTAACCGTCAGCATTTCGATGATGGTATGCACTGCTGACCAAGCAATCATACAGCCGATAATAAACAGCGCAGTATAATGAAAAGCCTCTACCGCATAGTGGCCTAGACGATCGAATAAGCGGTGATAGCTTGCAAGTTTATCTTTTTGAGTAGACATATGGATTGAATAATCTCAGAGGAATGTCGAGAATATACAGCAAATTTCGTGCACAATAAGTACTGAAATTAGCGGAATCTAGGTTAAAAAAATATTATCAAATTTAGATTATTTACAATCCTTTTAGTTTTTATATATAGTGACCTGAAAATTAAAAAAAGGAATAAATCATGTTTTTATATCGACCTATTGGCTTATTTGAATATCAACTCATTGAAAAAAGTAGATTTAAACAATTTCCACCCCGCCTATACTGGCAACCTATTTTTTATCCTGTATTAAATCAAAAATATGCGGAAAAAATTGCTTTAGATTGGAATACTCAAGATCAAGCGAGTGGTTATATAGGCTATGTTACGCGCTTTGAATTGGACGATACCTATTTAGCACAATTTGAAGTACATGTGGTTGGCGATGATTTTTGTCAAGAGCTGTGGGTTCCAGCGGAAAGATTGGATGAGTTTAATCAGCAAATTATCGGGGAAATTGAAATCGTAAAGGTCTTTAAAGGCGATTTGTTTGATGAAAATGCTCGGCTTCCTGATCTATTTAAACAGAGTCCTGATGGATCATCTGAATATTAAATTTATGATCAATCCCTTAAACAAAAAAGCGCCTGAATAATCAGACGCTTTTTTGTTTACTTAGATGATCAAGCTTGATTGGTGAAGTAATCTTCACTGAAGTTCATTAGCAAGTCAGAACCTGCTTCAACTTTCTTAATGCGTGAATCTAACTCAGGCAAGATACGCGTTACAAAGTATTGCGCTAAGGCAAGTTTGTTTTGGTAGAAATCACCAGACTTGTCTTTAGCTGCCGCAGCAATCTTAGCGAACATATAAGCAAAGCTGAGTAAGCCAACCGCATGCAAGTAATCAACTGCAGCAGCATTCGGGAAGTCTACATTTTCAGCCGCTTGTTCAATAATGAACTGGGTAACTGCTTCAATTTCAGTTGCAGCATCTAGTGTTGCATCTTTAATGAAGTTTAAATCAGCATCTAAGGTATTCGCAAAGTCACGGATTTCAGTGATGTATTCTGCAATGAATGCACCGCCACATTTAATGGTTTTACGACCAATTAAGTCTTGTGATTGAACACCGTTGGTACCTTCGTAGATTTGAGCAATACGAAGATCACGAATACATTGTTCCATACCCCATTCACGAATATAACCGTGACCACCAAAGACCATTTGTGCATCTAAAGTTGCTTGGAATGCGGTATCCGTAAGGTATGCTTTTGCGATTGGTGTTAACAATGCAACACGGTTGTTGGCTTGCTTCACTGCTTCAGGATCAGTCGAGAACTTAGTGATATCAAGTTGTTGACCGACATAGACCGCAAATGCACGAGAAGCTTCATTGTTAGCACGTACGTTGAGTAGCATACGACGAACATCGCCATGTACTAAGATGCTGTCAGCAGGTTTGTTTGGTGATTGAGCACCGGCAGCGCTGCGACCTTGTAAACGGTCAGTCGCATATTGTGCTGCATTTTGATAGGCAAATTCAGAAGCACCAAGACCTTGGATACCCATAGACAAACGTTCGTAGTTCATCATTACGAACATTGCTGCCAGACCTTCATTTTCTTTGCCAACGAGGTAACCTTTTGCACCGTCAAAGTTCATGACACAAGTTGCAGATGCTTTGATCCCCATTTTGTGTTCGATAGAACCTGGACCAACTGGGTTACGTTCGCCTAAAGAACCATCTTCATTTACAAGGTACTTTGGTACGATGAATAAAGAAATACCGCGTGAGCCAGCAGGGGCATCAGGGGTTTTCGCAAGCACGAGGTGAATAATGTTTTCTGCTAAATCGTTATCACCACCAGTGATGAAGATTTTAGTACCCGTAATGTTATAAGTACCGTCTTCGTTACGTTCAGCTTTAGTTTTGATAATACCTAAATCAGTACCCGCATGTGGTTCTGTTAAGCACATGGTACCTGACCATTCGCCAGAATAGATCTTAGGTAAGTAAGTTTCTTTTTGTGCTTGTGATGCATAGCTGTTTAACGCCATACCAGCACCCACAGAAAGCAGTGGGTAAAGCATGAATGATGGATTCGTCGCAAATAACATCTCATCAGAAAGTACAGTCAGCATCTTTGGCATTGCTTGACCGCCCCATTCTTCCTCAGCACCTAAACCAATCCAACCGCCTTCAGCGTATTGACGGAAAGCTTCTTTAAAGCCTGCAGGTGTGAATACTTCACCATTTTCCCAACGTGCGCCTTCTTCATCACCTGTGCGGTTAAGCGGGTGAGTGACGTTTTGAGCAAATTTAGCCATTTCTTCTAAAATTGCTTCAGCGGTTGCAGCATCTACATGAGCAAGTTTCTCATTAGACTGCCAAAATTGTTCTGCTTTAAATACATCATTTAAGATGAATTTCATGTCTGCTAAAGGCGCGTTGTAAACTGGCATAATCGTTCCCTTATACGCACAACTTATGTGCAAAGTGATCAAATAAAACGAAGAAATAAATCAATGCTATAAATTTAGCACTGATTAAACAAAAAAAGGACGGTCAAAACTGACCAGTCCTTTTTTTGTGATGAACGTTGCATCCCATTCTAATCTATGATTAGAACGCGAAGTGTTCCGCATCGAGTTCAAACAATGGCTCAACACCAGTTGAAAGTACATCTACGTGAGAACGAACGCGTGGCAAGATCTTCTTGAAGTAGAAGCGAGCTGTCGTGATTTTCGCATTGTAGAAGTCAACTTCAGTTGTACCTTCAGCCAATTTCTCTTGAGCAACAAGTGCCATACGTGCCCATAAGTAAGCAAGTGTTACATAACCAGCGAAGTATAAGTAGTCAACCGCAGCTGCACCCACTTCATCAGGGTTTTGCATCGCACGCATACCGATTTGCATGGTGATGTCGCCCCATTCTTTGTTTGCAGCAGCCAATGGTGCAACAAATTCTTGCATCGCAGCATTGTCTTTGTTTGCTTCAACAAATTTATGGATGATCTTGGTGAAGTCTTTCAGCATTGCACCTTGAGTTTGCAATACTTTACGACCTAACAAGTCAAGCGCTTGAATCTCAGTTGTACCTTCGTATAAGCAAGCGATACGTGTATCACGTACGATTTGCTCCATACCGTGTTCAGAAATGAAGCCGTGGCCACCAAAGACTTGTACACCGTGCTTCGCAGATTCAGAACCAGTTTCAGTTAAGAATGCTTTAGCAATTGGCGTTAATAAAGACAAGATGTTGTCAGCAAACTTACGCTCTTCTTCAGTTTCGCCTTTTTCAACGATATCTGCATATTGAGCCAATAAGTAAACAAGTGCGCGACCACCTTCAGCAAATGCTTTTTGCGTTAAAAGCATGTTACGAACAGCAGGGTGAACAATAATTGGATCAGCGTCTTTTTCAGGTGCTTTCGGACCTGAAAGTGAACGCATTGCTAAACGATCTTTCGCATATGCTAAAGCACCTTGGAAAGAGCCTTCAGATGCAGCAAGACCTTGAACTGCCGTACCAATACGTGCAGTGTTCATGAAGGTGAACATGCAGTTTAGGCCGCGGTTTTCTGGTCCAATTAAGTAACCTTTTGCTTGATCAAAGTTGATCACGCAAGTTGCGTTA
The DNA here is from genome assembly GCF_031456775.1 of Acinetobacter sp. 3657. Classification (NCBI taxonomy): domain Bacteria; kingdom Pseudomonadati; phylum Pseudomonadota; class Gammaproteobacteria; order Moraxellales; family Moraxellaceae; genus Acinetobacter; species Acinetobacter sp. 3657. The sequence continues at coordinate 56,124 of NZ_JAVDVH010000002.1, forward strand.
CCATGGATACCCATTTTGTGTTCGATAGAACCACAACGTACAGCGTTACGCTCGCCAACTGAACCGTCAGCATTTACAAGGAACTTAGGTACGATGAAGAGTGAAATCCCTTTCGTGCCTTTAGGTGCACCTGGTAAACGAGCAAGTACGATATGGATGATGTTATCCGCCATGTCATGTTCACCAGCAGAGATAAAGATTTTCTCGCCAGAAATTGCATAGCTACCATCATCATTTGGTTCTGCTTTAGTACGAATAATACCGAGGTCTGAACCAGCATGAGACTCTGTTAAGCACATTGTACCTGTCCAAACACCTGATACAAGGTTTGGCATATAAGTCGCTTTTTGCTCATCAGAACCATGGTGTTCAATTGTACGAACAGCACCATGAGAAAGACCTGGGTACATACCCCAAGACCAGTTCGCTGTACCCACCATTTCAGAGATGGTAATCCCTAAAGAGTTCGGTAATGCTTGACCGCCAAATTCTTCATCTGCAGAAAGAGAAGGGAAGCCAAGTTCGATATATTTTTGATACGCTTCTTTAAAGCCAGTCGGTGTAGTAACAACACCATCATTCCAAGTACAACCTTCGCGGTCGCCTGTTTGGTTAATAGGAGAAAGTTCATTCTCACAGAAATCAGCCGCTGCTTCTAGATATTGATCAACCAATTCACGGCTTACTGTGTCTTGAAATGCAGGAAGTTTCGCGTAATGTGCTTCAGCATTTAATAATTCGTGCAATACGAACTGCATATCACGTAAGGGTGCTTTGTATTGTGGCATAGCGGGTTCCTCAATACTGGTTAAACCAGAGTTATAATCTTAGTCAATGATAAATGTGCCCAATGGCACCATTTTGTACCGCTAATCGTGCAACAAGTTATAGTTCGGTACAAGCTCTTGCAGGTCATTTCTTAGTGACTGCTAAGTCAAAGTTTGTGATGTCACCTGCTCAAACCATTAGATTGTAGCGGTTTTATTGTTTTTTACTCCAACTGCTTACTGAAAATCGTAAGCAGCTGTGTATCAGGTATTGGGCCTTCATTTATTCATGCTAATCAATGGTGCACACCAAAAAGGCGCTTAGTGCGCCTTTGAGGAAATCCAAATTATGTTGTTTAATTACTTTGACGTTTATATTGCGATTTTTCAGGGCTAAAGCGCATTTCACATTTGCCTTGAATGGTACGTTGTTGCCATCGTACCTTAACAGTTTGCCCTGCTTTTTTGCCGACACAGGCTTTTTCAATTAATGCGCGCTGTTGTTGGCGTTCTTGACGGATTTTCCCTTGTTGATGTTGGCGGTGATCACGTTTTGCTTGCCATTCTTTACGTTGTTCTGGTGTAAGCTGTGGGCGTTGTTTGTGATCACGATAGTCACCGTCTCGTTGCATTTGATATTTACCATGATGGTGTCTTTCATTTGCATATTTGCTTGGTGGTGTTGATTGGCATGCGGTTAAAGCAAACATGGAACCGAGTAGTGTAGTCATAAAGGCAACTTTTGTTTTGTTCATTGTTTTATCCAGCAAATAGGTTGTGATTTGATGGTTAAAGATTAGATAATAAACATGAAGAAACAATGGAGAGTTTTTTTGGACCATGTTGGTTACAATCCATAAATAGAACACTATTGAGACTTAGCTTTTGAATGTTCGTCGTATTCCGATAGCCTTACGTTTATTTCTGACTGTGCTACTGACCACTTTGCTGATCGCGACGATCAGCTTGGGTGTTTTGCATTGGACCATGCAAAAGAACTTTGCACGTTATGTTGCTGATGTAGAAATGCAGAAGCTCGATCGACTGATTGCCAACTTAGCCAATGTGTATACGATTTATCATGATTGGGGCAATGCGGTTCAGGCACAAATTTTACAGATTGAAGGTACTGCTGCGCCTGACGATTATGATCGTTTATCTCAGTGGTGGTTGCGTCGTCAATATGATATTGCACTGCAACAGCGCTATTTTAATGAGCATACTTTATTAAACCTTTCTCCAGCTTTGACTCAAAACAATACTGAAATAAGAAATCGTCAGATTTTCAATGAAGAAGAACTCAGTGTTTTAAAGCAGAATTTGCCTTCTGAATACCAACCCTTTGAGGGCTTACGCTTTCCGCTCAGTCCGAGTCAATTTCGTCTAAAGAAAGAAGGCTCAGAAGGTGAACAGGAAAGTAAATCGAATAATGTGAATGCGCAAGGGAAAAAGCGCTTTGTATCCATTCCTGATCGTCTGGGGCTAAGTTCTCGACTATCTTTATATAATGAAAAACAACAATTTATTGTGGGTGAGCCAACCACAGATCAAATTTCGTATCGTCCGATTATGGTTGAGCAAAAGGTGGTGGGCTATCTCGGCTTAAAGCCTGTGCTAGATCAAGATGATGCATCAAGTATTAACTTTTTTAGCAATCAAAAGCGCTATTTACTTTTAGTATACGCATTAACCGTGTTATCCAGTATGGTGGCTGCTTTACTGATGGCCGCTTACTTTAGAAATCCGATTCGTCGTTTGCTTGATGCCACATTGGAGCTGACGCGAGGCAATTATCAGTACCAAGTTAAGATTAGACGAAATGATGAATTGGGTGATTTGTCCAATCAGTTGAACCATTTGGCTGATATTCTGCATCAACATGAACAATCACGCCGTCAATGGGTCGCCGATACTTCACATGAGCTAAAAACCCCATTGGCTGTATTGCAAGCGCAAATTGAGGCGATGCAAGATGGGATTCGTAAAGCGACACCAGAGCATTTAGATGCAATGATGCGACAAGTCGCCAGTTTAAAGAAGCTGACGCAGGATTTGGCCGATTTAGCGCAAGCCGAAGCGCAACAATTGAAATGTTATTTTGCTGAAGTGAATCCTTGGGATGTGGTTTTACAAGAAGTTGAGAATTTTAAGTCAACCTTTGAACAACATCAGTTGGAAGTATTGCTTGCAGGAGAGGATGCAACTTTATCTTTAGATCGAGATCGGTTTAAACAGATTATCGTGAATTTATTAGGCAATTGTGTTCGCTATACAGAACAGGGTGGAAAAATACAGATTCACACTCAACAAGATGAGCAACAATGGATATTGTATGTGGACGATAGTCCATTTGGGGTCAATGACGAACAATTGGCACGATTAGGAGAGCGTTTCTATCGCGTTGATGACTCACGTACCCGCAGCACAGGTGGAACAGGTTTAGGCTTGGCACTTTCATGTAAATTGGCACAGGCATTGGGTGGTTCGTTGACTTTTGATCATTCACCATTAGGTGGATTGCGTTGTGTGCTGACTTTTCCCAAACAAATGAAATAACGTTGAGATCCTCTTTAGCTTGAGGATAATGAATAGGATGAAGACATGAAACATATTATGTTGGTTGAAGATGAAGTGGAACTGGCGCAGTTGGTTCGTGATTATTTAGAAGCGGCTGGTTTTGAAGTCAGTATGTTTCATGATGGTCAGGAGGCTTATACGCATTTTCAACAACGCAAACCAAACTTGATGATTTTAGATTTGATGGTGCCACGGATGGATGGTTTGACCATTTGCCGTAAAGTGCGTGAACAGTCAGATTTACCCATCATTATGGTGACAGCCCGCACTGAAGAGATTGATCGGGTACTGGGTTTAAATATGGGTGCGGATGATTATATTTGTAAGCCTTTTAGCCCGAAAGAGTTGGTCGCACGTGTGCAAGCAGTTTTACGCCGCTTAGAACGTAAAGCCGAGCCTGAGCAAAATGATTTATTCCGTATTGATAAAGCACAGCAACGGATTTGGTATCAACAAAAAGCGTTGACCTTAACCCCGACAGAGTTCCGTTTATTGGAGCTATTTTTAGAGCACTTGGGTCAGGTGTATTCACGGGCGCAGTTATTGGATCACATCAACCCAGATAGTTTTGATGTGGCAGACCGTGTGATTGATAGTCATATTAAGAATCTGCGCCGCAAGATCTCTGATGCTGCCGAAACAGGAAATCGTCATGAATGGATTCAAGCTGTGTATGGCGTAGGCTATCGTTTTGAATATCCAGAATAATGTTAGGCTTGCCTTGTGATGATCATAAGGCAGGCCCTAGTTAACCTAGAAGATTAGAAACAAACCAAGAAGCACATAATTTGTGACTTGTCTAAACTTACATTGATTGTTTCACCATCTTTAGAAATTGTCACAGGTTTCTCAAAAGATGTTCCTTCTTTTACCACATAATTCCAACGTGCAATTTGGTCATTTGAACCGATATATTGATTCCCAGCATATACATCAGTTCGTCCAACTACTTCGGTATGGCTGACATTTTTATCATAAGAAAAATTTGCAATCAGTATGTAGTCGCCAGCAGGCAAGTTTGTGAATTTGAAATGCCCTTGATCATCTAGGATACGTGTTGACATGAAATGCTTGAGAATAGATTCTGGAATGTGAGCAGGGAGTTTTTTATTTCGTTTGACTTGGTCATACCAAGCTTTAAATTCGTCTGTCATCCAGATTAAACCAACAGCTTGACTGTCTTTGGGTGGATATTGTTTTTTAGCAAGTATTGCACCTTTATAAAAGGCTTGCCCTGTAATTGTTGAATTTCCTAAAGGTCTAATTTCAGCCGTTGCTTGTTTTAATGATTTAGTTTTGACTGCTTTACCTGCGAGACAATCTTGCATTGCTGTACGTGCTTGAGCAAGACCTTCATAGTTGAGTGTGTAAATAGTTGCATCATTCAACTTTAACTGCATATCTTTCTCTTGGTCACGCATTGATTTAAGTGTTTGTTGAATATCTCCTGTGTTGACTGCGAGCATGCCTGTCTGTGAGCTTGGTAAAAGTTGAGCTTTTAAAGGCGTGGCAGCTAAATTTTGCTGCCTAAGTTGAATTTGTATTTCTTGTGGCGTATATGTTGTTGGAATATTTTTAGCTTGAAATAGAATCGTTGCATGTGAAGTTTGTTTTGTTGGGCCAAAAATAGAAAAACTGGTTTGGCTATCCTTTGCAGATATAAATCGTATGGCACAGTTGAATTTAGGTTGGTTTAAATCCTGTTTTAACATCCAGACACCTAAAGATGATCGAGAAATCACCTGTGTGTCTTGATCAGAAACAGATGTGGCATTGGCTACGTTAAAACCTGAAAGCGTGCAAATTAAAATTATTGTGATTAAACTTTTTTGAGACATCTTAAATCCCCAGACTCTATTGAGTTTATTTTGCCATATTTATTTCATCTAAGTTTTGAATCTTGGAACAGGATGACTCTATAAATAATTCTTCAGTCACTTAGCAGCTTGCTGATCCTTCAATTTTCGTTGTTAAAATGCATTTTTTATACTGATAAAGATTCTTCAGATTTTATCCTGTGGGTAACCACAAGTTTATCCACAGAAAATGTGGATAGTTTTCTTTATATAGTGCTGCTTATATCTACTGCTAGTCTAGATTGTTTCGATATTATGGATGAATCTTGATTTTGGTATTGTTATCCACCAATTGCCAGATTTCATCCATATCAATATTGCGTACAGCGATGCAGCCTAAAGTCCAATCTCCTTGCGGCATATAAGTTGCGCTAGAAGGGATGGATGTTCGATCTTTGGGAACTGTGCCGTGAATCATAATATCGCCACCCGCAGATTGACCATGTTGCTGTGCATAGGCAAGGTCAGCTTGATTGGGGTAAGAAATATGCAGTGATTTATAAAAAGCACTTTGTGGATTGCGCCAATCAATTCGGTATTCACCTTCAGGCGTTTTTCCATCACCTTCAAATTGTTTATGCCCAATTGGATCAAAGCCTAAACGCATTGGATAATCACGTACGATCTCATCATGGTGTTTAAGATGAAGACGACGTTTTTCTTTAAAGACTTCGATCTCGGTAATTGGCTTGCTTTGTTTAAGTTGCTGAATATCTTCGGTTGAAAGTGCTTTGGGCACGAGTGTTTGCTGTGTCGAAATCGAACTGGGGAGGTATTGTTTATAATGATAAACCACAACGCCAATGATGATTAGAATTACAAAAATGCACAGTGCCAGCCAAACTTTCATTAATTGAACCTCTTTTTAAGATGAACAGCTCACTACAACTTCAGGCACATCACTTGGTAATGGTGCGATATCTTGTTCAGTTTCCAAATCAGATTGCTTCTGATACGGCTGATTTAAAAGTTTGAATAAGCGATCTACCTCACTAAAATCACCGCGTTCAGCCAGTTCGATGGCTTTTTGCGCCATATGATTGCGTAAAACATAATGTGGATTTACTTGTTGCATCGCCAGATCCAATTCATCAGTGTCTTGATGCTGACGAATGTTTTGATAACGTGTGAGGAAGTTATCAAACTGTTGCACATCGATACAATCATCTCTCAAAGCTTTGTACTCGTGTTGCTGTAAACGAATAAAGCTTTGGGTGTAATCCAGTTGCTCTGTTTGCAAAATTCCGAGGAAAGCAAAACTACAATCTAAACTGTCTTTATGAAAATTGGGGAGTCCCATTTTTTGACATAAACCTTGACTATAATATTGTAAAAATGTCGGTTCATATTGTTCTAAACAATGCGCCAAATCATGTTTGAATTGTTCTTTATCTTCAGACTTTGCCAATGGAATCAGTGTATTTAACCATTTCCAAAGATTCCAATGTCCAATACTCGGTTGGTTTTGATAAGTATATCGGCCTTGATCGTCCGAATGATTGTTGATCCAGTTTGGTCGGAAGCGTTCCAAAAAGCCATAAGGCCCAAAATCTAGCGTTGAACCAGTAATGTTTAGATTGTCGGTATTCATGACACCGTGTGCAAAACCGACCAGTTGCCATTGGGCAATCATCAGCGCAGTTCGATCAATCACCGCTTGAGCAAAAGCGAGAATTGGCTGTTCAGCATTTAAACATTCTGGATAATGCCATTCGATACATTTTTGTGTGAATTCTGGCAAAAGTTCAGGTGCATATTGATTGATCCACTCAAAATGCCCAAAACGAATATGACATTCTGAGGTGCGTAATAACATTGCCCCCAGTTCTAATGTTTCACGTTGGACCCCTTGGGTCGAGGTGGTAAAACCAACTGCATGACTTGAGGCGATCCCCAAGGCATTGAGTGCATGACCAGCTAAGTACTCACGAATGACTGAACGAAGTACCGCGCGACCATCACCCATACGAGAGTAGGGGGTCGCACCAGCACCTTTGAGATGTAGGTCTATGGTTTGACCTTGCTGATTTAAAATTTGCCCAATCAACAAACCACGGCCATCTCCAAGCTGCCCAGCCCACTGTCCAAACTGATGACCTGCATAGACCATTGCCAATGGGGTGAATTCGGAAAAAGTTTTTTGCCCACTACAAATCTCAACCCAGTTGGCTTTATCTTCTTCACTCCATTGCAATTCGTCAGCTAAGCTTTCATTGAAATGTCCTGCTTTCGCACCACGTAAGGGGGTGGGCTGTTGCTGATGATAAAGCTTGGAATCGAGAGACGCATAACGTGGGTTAAAATGCATAAGATAGAAATCTTGAAAGGGCAGAGCAAAGACTATAGCAAATTTTGATTTGAGTCGCGATTAAAGCCGTGTAAGGGGGGCTGCTTGTACATGCACTTAGGCATAAAAAATGGCCCCATAAAGAGACCATTTTAGAAATTATTTAGTCAGTTATTCAGAAACAGGCGCTTTTTTGATGTTGCGCATTAGCGTTTCTAAACATTCACGGTGGTGGCTTAAACGATGTTCAAGCAATTGGAAATCGACTTTCAGCTTGTGGTCGATTTGATGGATTCTTTCAGCCATCGCTGCTTTTTTTGCTTGAAGCTCTTGTTCTTTCAATTTTGCCCAATCATTTAAGGTATGGGTAAATGCTTCATATTCTTGAGCAATACGTTGTTTCATTTGTACGATGTCAGTATTGACGTCATGCCCATAAATCGCCAAATCCTGCTCAGCATATTTAAAGCGCATTGCAAGCTCAGCTTTTTTGATATTAAAGCTTGGAATACGACGTAAATTTTTGGCTAAACCGAGTTTAGAACTGGTCCAAATCAACCATTTTGTTGGGTCATACTGCCACCATTTCACGCCGTTACGATAATCGTATTGGAAAATGTGGTGATAGTTATGATAGCCCTCACCCCAAGTGAAAATAGCCAAGACAAAATTGTCACGTGCAGTATTTTCATCGGTATAAGGACGTTTGCCCCACATGTGGCAAAGTGAGTTGATAAAGAAGGTAACATGATGGCTAATGATGAGACGCAGTAAACCACCAAGTAAAACCACGCCCCAAATATCGCCGACAGCCCAACCAATACCACCTAAGACACCAACATGGACAGCAATCACCAGTGGGACATAGTATTTATGTTGGAACATCACCAATTTATCATTCAATAAATCAGGTGAGTTTTTATAGTCAGGTTCAGATGGTGAGTGATCACGAATCATCCAGCCTAAATGAGCATACCAAAAGCCGCGTTTAATTGAATACGGGTCTTGATCAATGTCATCGACATGACGGTGATGAGTACGGTGACCTGAAGCCCAAAACAAAATACTGTTCTGAACTGCAAAAGTACCGCCAATCATCAGTAAGATTTTGAGTGGTAATGCCGCATCATAAGCACGATGTGCCCAAAGACGGTGGTAACCTGCTGTAATTCCTAAGCTACTTAAAGCCAAAAGGAAAAACAAACTGACCCAAGCACTTACACTAAAATCATAATAATAAGCATATAAAGGGATTAAAATAGCAGCAAGAATTGGAGTTCCAATTAAGGTAATGCTAGCAGTCCAGTTAATGGGTGCTTTTTTGAGTGGGGCGGAATTCATATCCGTCAGCGCTCCTAATAACCTTGTTCACACAAGATAATAAAACTAAACGAGATAGCAAGACCAATCATGACGATATATTGCTATTTTAGTCCTGATATTAACATGCTCAAATCAATAAGCACTAGTATTATTCTACAGTTGTATCGAAAGAACCGTAACAGAATTCGTTTACCACATCGGCTTATCTATTAAAAGGTGAAACAAATCAATGTCTGAGCAAATTATCGTGAAAAATCCTATTTACGCTTTGAAGGCATATGTTCACAAAACTTTAATACTTTCTGCTGTTTTGATGCTTGCCGCTTGTCAAAGCCAACCGACTAAAGTGCAAAAAAACACCTTACAACCCAAACACGCTAACCAACTTCCGAGTTTGCAGGTTCGTAAAAGTCTTGATGGAATTCAAGATGTTGATTGGCAAATTACCATGATCCACAACAAACGGGCATTGTTCTTTAACCAGTATCCAAGTTTTTCGCTGAACTCAATTGCTAAAAGTGTTTCTGGGCATACAGGCTGTAATAATATCTATGGCCGCTATACCTTTGATTTTGCTCAACGCAAACTTGATTTTGATGTAAGGGCGGGACATTTGAGTTGTAATAAAGCATTGGCACAAGAGGCTGATCTGTTGGATGCGATCCAACGTGTTGAGCGCTTTCAATTTGATGGCACAAACTTATATTTGCTGGATGCGAAAGGGCAGCGTTTGATTCAGGCACAAAAGAAAAAATAAAGGAAAATGGTGGAATTTATTCCACCATTTTTATAAGGATAAATGTTGCAACATGGTGGTTGGAATATCAGTAATTAAACCCTGAATACCTAACTGCTGTAAGTGTTTTGCTCGTTCAATATCATTAACGGTCCAAACACTGATACTTAGATCAGCTTGCTGAGTGATTTTAATGATTTCATCCGTTGCAAGCTGATCTTTCCAACCAATCTGATGGCATCCATATTGCTGAGCCAATTCGATTGCATGTTCAGCAATTGGTATCTCGACCAATAAGCCACGTTTAAAATGACTCTGATACTGTTGTAATGCCGCTAAAATTTTGAGATCAAAACTGGTAATAGTTGCTGTTTGCTCAAAGCCTTTAAGATCATGGTATAGCTGGATAATCAGTTTTTCCGCAGCAGCTTCATCAGGCACCGCTTTGATTTCAACTTCGATATGCTCGAAGTCGGTTAAGCATGCCATGACTTGCACTAAACTCGGCGTGTATTCTGGTTCAGCCCAAGTTTGCCATAGATGGCGATGGTCGAATTGTTGAGCCTGAGCTAAGCTGCAGCTTTCGACATGCTGCGACAGACCTGTGGTACGAATAAAGTTGTCATCGTGAATTACAACCAGTTGCTCATCTTGAAGTTGTCGAACATCAAATTCGACAGCACGAACGCCAAGACCATGCAGATAATGAAACCCACCTAAGGTGTTTTCTGGTGCTTCACCACGTGCTCCACGATGACCGATGATTCGCATTTGTGTGCTACCTTAAAATGGTTATTCTGGATCAATACTGTCATTAATATTTTTTTGCCACAACACTTCACTGCCACCTTCAGCACGTTGTAACGCACGAGAAGCAACAAATAACCAATCTGATAGACGATTGAGTAATTGTAATGCGGTTGCTTGGATATTTTGGTCGCGTGCATGCACTGACATCAATGCGCGTTCTGCACGACGACATACCGCACGTGCTTGGTGTGCATAGCTACACGCTAAAGTACCTGACGGTAAAATGAACTCTTTCAACATCGGTAGAGATTCATTCATGCGATCAATTTCTTTTTCTAGAAATTCGATACAAACAGGTTGAAGTAGGTGATAGTTTGGAATACAAACCTCTCCGCCTAAATCAAATAACCAATGTTGAATCAAGCTCAGGCTTTGGTCCCATTGGTTTTTATCACTGATTTGACTCGCGCTAATTTGTGCGCGAAGTACGCCAATCGTTGCATTGAGCTCATCGACATCACCCAAAGCAGTGATACGTAAATCATCTTTGGCAACACGTGAACCGTCACCTAAACCTGTTGTGCCTGAATCACCTGTACGTGTATAGATTTTACTTAAACGATGTCCCATCGGATTTCCTAAAATAAAAAAGAGGCAATGCGGTCAAGACATTACCTCGAAACTGGAGTTAAGAAAATATGTTTATGATGTTATCGCAAGATTAATAACGGAATGTGACACCCGCTGAAGCTAAGCGACCACCGTTGATGTAAAACTCATCTCCGCCAAAGTTAGCAGTTTTATATTTAACATCACCTACATTTTCGATATTGGTAAACAATTTCACATTTGAGGTGACATTCCAGTATGCATTTAAATCTACTGATGCATAACCTGGCGTATATTTGGATGTTTTTGATTCTGAAATTTTTGAGTGTGATTTAGCAACTAAAGAGGTGCTTAATCCATAAACTTCATTCTCGAGTCCTGCGGTCAAGGTTAAACTTTGACGTGGTCTACGAACTAATTCATATCCACTTTCCTCATTTTCTGTTTTTACATAACCATATTCGGTTGTTAAGAACAGCTCGTCTTGTTTCCATTTGAAACCTACTTCACCACCAAGCATTTTTGCTTTATTCACATTGTTATATGTCGCATCAGATATTTTGTTTACTGGATCATAATTTGAAACGTATTGGATCAGATTTTTAACTTTTGTGTGGTATGCCGATGCATAAGCAGATATTCCATACGCCAATTTTTGGTCAATACCAATTTCATATGACAGGCTTTTTTCTGGCTTTAAATCAGGATTCCCTACGGTGATATAAGTACCGTATTCATCCTTAAATTGTGATGAATAATAGAGTTGATTTCCTGTTGGTGCTTTAAATGCGGTTCCTACATTCGCATAAATACTGGTAAGTGGTGCAATTTGAATGCGACCAGCGATTTGGCCTACGGTTTTAGTGCCAAACTGATCATTATCTTCTACACGGATACCCGCTTGCGTACTAAGGCCATTTTGGTCGTTATATTGATGCTGAATATAGTAACCATTTGAGTCTAGGCTTTGCTTATTGCCTTTGATTGCTAGGCTTTTAACATCAGCATTATTGATTGAAGTGCCTACTAATAAATTTTGATTTTTAGTAAAATTCCATTGAAGATTGATATCGCCTTCGTTGCGCTCAGTATCAAAATAATAGGTTGAGCTTTTTCCCGTGAGCTCATCTTTAAAGTTTGAATAGTGAGCATTAATTTTTAAGTTATCGAGAACTTGATAATAGGCGTTGGTATTGATCAGGCGATTGAGGAAGTCATGCGAGCCGCCATAATAAATGTTAGTACCTTTATTTTCATTGAGGCTCACATTTGCGCCATATTGAGTCTGTTCATAACCTATTTTTGCACTGTAACCTTTTTGATCATAACTGGCTTTTTTGTTGGACTTATTAGTTACGGCTGTACCATCACTTTCTTGGCGTTGTGCTCGAATTTGAGCATACAAGCCAGTATCTGAAACAAGATCTGCACCTATGATAGATTTATAAGTTTTATTTTCGCCTGCTTCAGTTGTTAAAAATAGTTTTTGTTGTTTTGGTGGTGCTGTTCGTACATTGATTACTCCACCAATAGCATCCGTACCATATTGAACTGATGCAGGCCCTTTTAGGATTTCAATTTGGCTCACATCGCTTAAATCGATATAAGGAATACTTGTACCACCATCTAGTGCGGTATTTAATCGTGCACCATCTTTCAAAAATAGACTATGGTTTGAGTTTGTACCACGAATAAATAAAGATGATATTTGTCCCATTCCTCCTTGTTGAAGGATATGTAAACCAGCATCACGTTGTAGAAGATGTCCTAAATCAGCAAGAGGTGATTGTTGAATTGTCTTTTCATCAATTACATTGATTCGTACAGGAACATTTTCAATTTTCTGTTCAGTACGAGAAGCTGTTACAACGATGGTATCAAGTGAGGCTGTTTTTTCACTAGATTGACTTTGAGCAAAAGCAGGAGAGGAAAACCCCATCGCAATAGCGATAGCACCAACTAAACGAGTCGGTTGAAAAGTAGTAGACATGATGTTGCTCCATACATTCACCCTTCGTGAATGTTTGCGTAGAAGATAACAACAAGCAGGTCTCCGGACTTCACTATATCATCACAATAATGATGCTATTAATCATCTTCCCACATCATTCAGATGCAGTGATTTGGCATTGAGCTAAGATTAATAATACGGTGTTACCGTTGCGAGGGCAGTGTTGGACTTACACCAACTTCCCTATAAGCAAAAGAAATTGCTTTAGACTTGTTGCAAAATTTATCAAAGTATAAAGTGTTAACGTTTTTTAAACAATCGCATTTCGGAATGAACTTTGCCCTATGAAGGTCAAATTGCATTACAATACGATGGTTTAAAAGTATTCATTTAAAATTGGACATGACATGCGCCAAATCCAACTGCGAACTCGCGCCAAAATTTGTGGAATTACCCGAACACAAGATATTCATGCTGTTGTGCAAGCTGGTGCAGATGCGATCGGTTTGGTATTTTTTCCACCGAGTCCACGTCATGTCAGCATTGAACAAGCTCAATCATTAGCCGTGCTCATTCCGCCATACGTGCAATTGGTGGGCTTATTTGTCAATGCAAGCCCCGCAGAAATACAAACGGTGCTTGATTCAGTTCCTTTGGATGTATTACAACTACATGGTGATGAAACACCCGAACAATGCCAACAGATTGCTCAACACTGCAAGCGTCGTTGGTATAAAGCGATTCAGGTAAAACCTGATATCGATGTTGTGACCGAAATTCAACGTTATCAAGCTGCGGGTGCTAGTGCAGTCTTATTAGATGCATGGCATCCTGAGTTGAAGGGTGGAACAGGGCACAGCTTTGATTGGAATCAATTTCCACAACTTGATATTCCACTAATTTTGGCAGGCGGACTAACCCCTGAAAATGTGAGTGAAGCTATTGATACTACAGCTGCTTTTGCTGTGGATGTCAGCGGAGGCGTAGAGTCCGCAAAAGGTATAAAAGACCAACAACTCATTGAAAAATTTATGCAAGGAGTCCAACGTGGATCAGCAAAATCTTAGTCAAAAAAATCAGGCAATTGACTATACCCAGTTTCCAGATGCTCGAGGGCATTTTGGTATTCATGGTGGACGTTTTGTGTCCGAGACGCTGATGGCTGCGCTTGAAGATTTAGAAAATCTTTATGGTCGTATGAAAAATGATGCACAGTTTTTGGCAGAATTTGACCGTGATCTTGCGTTCTATGTTGGTCGTCCTAGCCCACTTTATCATGCAGAGCGATGGTCGCAGCAACTCGGCGGTGCGCAGATTTACTTGAAACGTGAAGACTTGAATCACACAGGTTCACATAAGGTCAATAACACCATTGGTCAGGCTTTATTGGCAAAACTATCAGGTAAAAAACGTATCATTGCCGAAACTGGTGCGGGGCAGCATGGCGTTGCGACGGCAACGATTGCAGCGCGTTTAGGCCTAGAGTGTGTGGTATTCATGGGTGCGGAAGACGTTAAACGCCAAGCGATGAATGTATACCGCATGCGTTTACTCGGTGCCAAGGTTGTGCCTGTGCAAAGTGGTTCAAAAACATTGAAAGATGCTATGAACGAAGCGATGCGTGACTGGGTCACCAATGTTGATAGCACTTATTATGTAATTGGTACTGTGGCTGGGCCACATCCATATCCACAGTTAGTTCGTGATTTCCAGTCGATTATTGGTCGTGAAGCGCGCCGTCAAATCCAAGAGCAAGCAGGGCGTTTACCTGATGCTTTGGTGGCTTGTGTTGGTGGCGGTTCAAATGCAATGGGCTTGTTCTATCCATTCTTGAATGATCAAGATGTGAAAATGTACGGTGTTGAAGCTGCAGGTTATGGCATTGAAACAGGCAAGCATTCTGCACCATTGAATGCAGGTCATGTGGGCGTATTACATGGCAACCGTACCTACTTGATGTCGGATGAACAGGGTCAAATCATTGAAACCCATAGTATTTCGGCAGGTCTGGATTATCCTGGTGTAGGACCAGAACATAGTTTCTTAAAAGATATGCACCGTGTTGAATATGTGCCGATCAATGATGAAGAAGCGTTACAAGGTTTCCGTGATTTAACCAAGATCGAGGGGATTATTCCTGCGCTTGAAAGCGCTCATGCCATGGCCTATGTCACCAAACTTGCGCCAACGATGTCTAAAGATCAAATCATTATCGCCACTGTTTCAGGTCGCGGTGATAAAGACTTGATGACTGTTGCACGAATTGATGGTGTCGAAATGGTTGAGATGTAAAGCACTTCAGTTCTTTACAAGCAAAATAGGGAAGCAATATGCTTCCCTGTTTTTTATTGTTTAAAATCGATTATGGAATCAGCTTGATGCGATCTGTTGCAGGTGCGCTGAGTGGTGAGTTTTGAGTCACGTATTTCTCAAAAACATCAATATCTTGTCCGCCACCAATTGGGTTCTTCCCTTGTTTTAAAACGGTGAAGTTATCACCACCATCGGCAATGAAGTTATTAACCGTGACACGATAGATTTGAGTATCGACCAGCGCTTGCCCAGAGACAAAGATATTGCTCGCTCGAGGTGTGGCAGTCGTATCTTTTTTATAAGAATAGCTGAACTCTTTTGACGGCTGTAAGATGCGAGGTGTTGTTGCATTCGCGCCAGACCATTGTTGTTCTAAGAGTGCACGAATTTGTTTGCCAGTGAGACTCAACGTGACCAATGAATTGCCAAACGGCTGTACGCTAAACACATCGCCAAAGGTAATTTGATTACTGCTATTGATCAGTAAGTCTGCACGGACACCACCTGAATTCATTAAGCTAAAATCGGAACCTTGATTGCTTGCTGCCAGTGCTGCTGCTTGTTGAGCATCGGCGATCAAATTACCCAGCGCGGTTTCGCCACTTTCAGTACGATTGCGATCAATAACAGTGCTTGCTGATCCGACCACGCGTGCGGAAATTGTCGCAACGGCTGGACGATATTTATCTAATATCGCTTCAATACTTGGCGTTTTACTAAACTTTTGGTACAGATCGGTTAAGTTGACTGTCGTTGTGCCCGAGGTATAGCTTTCACTTTGTACTGGTACTTGTGTCGCATCTTTTTTGATGACATCACCTGTTTTTCCATCCAGTTCGAGTTGGATATTGGTAATGGCTGTACCGTATTGCCCCGCAGATGTGAGTAAGAACGGTTTTTGTGGATTCTTGGTTGCATAGTCACAGATATAAGATTGATGCGTATGACCAGATACCACAACATCAACCGCAGGATCTAAGCGTTCCAATACATCGATTAATGGACCACTCAACCCATCACAGGTTTTCTTATTGAATTTGGTACTTGGCGCAACGCCTTCATGCACCACCACCACAATCGCTTCGATCCCTTGTTTCTTTAACTCAGGAACCAATGCGTTGACGGTATCTGCTTCATCATGAAAGTTGACATCGGTAATCCCAGCAGCAGAAACGATGCTCGGAGTTGCCTCTAAAGTCAGCCCTACAAAGGCAACAGGAATACCGCCATAGGTTTTAACTTTATAAGCAGGGAAAAGTGTCTTGGTTGGGTCAGCTTTCATCGAAACATTGGCAGCGAGAAAGTTAAACTTTGCCCCAGAGAAGTTTGGGTTGATTTGACAAGGTTTGGTACTGGTATATTGCTGACAGCCGCCATTTTGTAAACGGCGAAGTTCATCGGTTCCACGATCAAACTCATGATTTCCCACCGCATTAAAATCGATTTGAATATCGTTCATTGCTTCAATGGTCGGTTCATCTAAAAACAATGATGAGATTAATGGAGAGGCACTAATTAAGTCGCCAGCAGACACCACCGCATTATTGGGATATTGTGCCCGTAATTTTTTGATTGCATCAGCAAAATAACTGACACCACCGACAGGTATTTGTACCGTTTTACTATGATCATGGGGATCATCTGCCTCAATGAAGCGTTTAGGTGGTTCTAAATTGCCATGAAAGTCATTAAAGGCAAGAATATTGATACTTTGATTTTTTCGTTCAGTTTTGGGTGGTTGATTATCATCATTATCATTACAGGCGGTTAGCGCCAATAGCATTACACACAATGCATTTACTTTAAAAAGAGTACGCGTCTTCATGATTTTTTGATCAAGTGGTATAAGATTGTTTTTAAAGATAAAACTTATGTATGAATATTTGATGAAATATTGAACTTTAATCTCAGTGCAAAGAGATTAGGGTGCAGTTGAACTGTACTCAAAAAATTGTGGTCTGGTTTGGGTAAATGTTATGAATTAGCGGCTATGATAGGCAGGATGCTCTCAATCGATCACGGAACCAAAAATCATGGATTTGATACAAGCCAATGGTCAGCCACGTTATGGACGTTTTGATCAGCTACCCTCCCGAATTAACCTAGATGATTATATTTATAAAACGCCTTATGGTCATCCACTCAAAGGCTGGCGTAAACAATTAAAATATAAGAAATTCAAGTTTTGCGGTATACAGCATGAGCACTACAGTATCGGCGTTGCCATTGTTGATTTATCTTGGGCGGGACATGCTTTCTTTTATATCTATGATCATCAATCTGAAAAAGTAATTGAATGTAATGCGATTCAACCTTTTGGTTATCAAACCAAACTGGATGAACAACCGTTATTTAGTCAAAGCTATTTTAAAAAATCAGGCTATTGTTTCAACATGAAACATGCCAATGGCGTGCGTTATATCCAAATTACTAGACATGGTGAGGTCCAGCTTAAAGCGCGTATCTTTTGTGCGGGGACTGATGCACTGAGTTTATGTAGCCCGACTGGGATCAATGGTTGGACGTATACACAAAAGCAAACCACCTTAGCGGTTGAAGGTTTTTTTATCACTCCCGATCAGCAACAGATACAATTCAATGCGCAAAGTCTTGCATCATTAGATGATACCTGTGGTTTTTTACGCCCAGAGACAGCATGGTTTTGGTTGTCTTGTCAGTTCCGTGATGCAAATGATCATCGCATTGGGCTTAACCTTGCTTCTGGTGTGAATGAAAGCTTTGGCAATGAAAATGCCTTGTGGGTTGATGGGCGTTTATATCCACTTACGGATGTTTTATTTGAACAACAAGATGAAAAAAATTGGACAATTCGCTCTTTGGATGCCCGATTAAACTTGTTGGTGCAAACAGGGTGGTGTCGTTTTGAAAATATCAATTTGCGTTTGATCGGAAGCCAGTTCAATCAATGGCAAGCCAAAGTGAGTGGCACGATTGAGCAAGAAAATGGTGAATTATTGGTATTGAGTGATCAGTATGGTTTATTGGAACAGCATTATGCAAAGTGGTGATGGGTGAGAAATCCTCCCAAACCTCCTTTTAAAAAGGAGGGGGATTCTTCTCTTTAAATATTATAACCCTGCTTGCCAAAAAGCCTCACCCGCTGCAATTGGGTCATTGGTTTTAGCTAAAGTATCAATCCAGACATCGTATTGACGAATCACAGGATGCTGATTCGGATGGAAGTCTTTTTTAAACCAGTCGCTATATTGCGCTCTTTTTGCCGTTAAAATACCGTTTCGACCAAAGAACCAAGGCAAGCCTTTACGCGCCATATCAAAACGTTGTCTTAAACTGAAACCATCAGTTTTAAGCATCACGTCGGTACGATAAAGGGTAAAACCAAACATCATCACGGTGGTGAACACCAAGGCGAAGCGACGGGTTGCTTCAGGCACTTCACCGACTTCACGCATCACATCAAAAGCCACATCACGATGTTCCATTTCTTCAATCGCATGCCAAGCAAACAGGGCACGAACAAAAGGGTCTGCTTCTGCCAAAGTTTCTTTTTGACTATAGAAGGTATCGGCCATCAGTGCAGTTAAATGTTCTGCTGCCGCAGTCATGGCAATGTTGTATTGTGGAGAACGATTCTTCAATTCAAATTTAAATATTTTCTTTAAACGATGGGTGAATTGATCAACAGGCATACCTTGCTCTTTCATGACTTGGTTCATTTTGTCATGCGCAATCCCATGTTGAGCTTCTTGACGAATGAAGTCCGTCACGCGTTCCTGCAACTCAGGATCATTGATTTTGTCACGAAATAAACGAACACATTCAATAAAATAGCGCTCACCATCAGGGAATGTGAGGCTCAATGCATCAAACATACGGGTACGGAACGGATCGCCACCAAACCAAAAACGAGGTGCTTCATTTAAGTGGAAGTCTAAGTTCGTTCTTACGATTGGATCAACCTGATAGGATACATGTGCATTCATCGGTGCTCTTCCTTTTCTTTTAATGTACTCAGTATGGGGAAAGTTTGATGAAATGTTTTGACAGTTACAGCCAAGTTTTATACAAATAGCGACAGATTAGGATGAGATTGGCGCATGTCAGTTAAAATAATTATTGGATACTTACGATTGTTGAATCGTGTTTTGCAACAAGAACACATTGATTTGTCTAAAGTTGTTGCGCCTAAGCTTTTGCAGGATTTTGCTGCGTGTTTAGAAAACCCAGATGAACAAGAGTTTGATGTCGAGCGTTATGTCGTACTGTTACGCGCTGCTCAACCTTATTTTACCCGACCAATTACGCTTGTTTTAGCTGAACATGCCAATTTACAAGATCTCGGTTTAATGGGGTATTTGGCTTCAACCAGCTTAGACCTACAGCAAGCGTTACAGTTATTACAGCGTTATTATTCTCTGATTTTTAAACAGACCAATTTAGAACAACTCGATGTACAACAATTTTCAGATTATATCCAAATTGTATGGAGTGCCTCGTATCCTGATTATCGTGAGATGTATGAGTTGAACTTGGCGCTGATTTTTAAAATTGCCGAATCAATTGCACAAGATACGCTCATTCCACCACAAATGATTCAATTTGGTTATGCGCCGCATACTGCATTATTTCATTTTGAAAAGTTTTATGGATGTTCAATACAAGTTCATGCTGGACAATACGCTATTCGCTTTCCCCATCAGATTTTAAAAGCCAAAAGTATTGCCGCAGATCAACAGCTCAATCAGGTTTTATCGAGTCAAGCACAGCAATCCCTGAATAGCACCAGTTCCGTTGAAATTCAGCAACAACAATTTAAACAGAAAATACAAAGTTATATTGAGCAAGGTTTATTGCAGCAAGAAGATGTTTTGCAACGCTATGTCGCCAAGCGATTGCATTGTTCCGAACGGACTTTGCAGCGTCAGCTCAAAGGGTATCAACTGAATTTTCAAGATCTCTTAGATCAATATCGGTTGGAGCAAAGTAAGCTTTATTTGCAGCAAGGAAAATCATTTTCTGAGATTGCTGAGCGTTTAAATTATGCGGATCAAAGTGCATTTGGACGGGCGTTTAAGCGTTGGACAGGTTTTACACCGAAACAGTTTTTAAAGTCTCTTTAGTTTTCAGAACAAAACTAAAGAGACTCATATGAATTTTTAAGATGTTCTTAAGCGTGGATAATGAAAAACAATCGCAAGTATCGCAAAGATGGCCAAAATCCAGCAATAGTAGATATGTCCAATCAATTCTAAGGGCGAAAGTTTGGCAATCGAACACGCGAGAAGCAACTGTGCACCATAAGGAATAATCCCTTGAGTCACACAAGAAAAAATATCAAGTAAAGCGGCACTACGCTTTGGATCAACGCCGTATTCTTTGGCGACTTCACGTGCCATATCTCCCGATAAAATAATCGCCACAGTATTGTTGGCAACGAATAGATTTGAGAAAACCACAAGGAAACTAATGCCTAATTCACCTGCACGTTGTCTTCCAAATTTAAATAAGCGAGTAATGGCGTAGATCCGTTGGATTAACCACTGTAAACCGCCTTCTTTTTGCATCAAAGCCGACAGTCCGCCGAGGAGCATGGAAAGTAATGCCACCTCAAACATGCCCACAAAACCGTTATAAATTGAATTATTCAATTGCAGCAGGTTGAATTCTGGCTTTTCAATGAGTCCTATAACACCTGATAAAATCACACCAATCATTAAAACAGCAAGTACATGTAAGCGACTAAATGCGAGCAAGAAAACGGCTAGATAAGGCAGAATTAGCCATAAATCATACGGCTTGGATTGAATCTCCTCGGCATGCTGGCTCAATGAAATATAAACGATCAAGCTGATCAATGCAGCGGGCAAAGCGATCCAAATATTGACACGGAACTTATCTCTTAATTCAACATTTTGGCTGCGTGTTGCGGCAATGGTCGTGTCTGAAATCATTGATAAATTATCGCCAAACATTGCGCCACCCACCACCGCACCAATCGCATAAATTGGGGCAATATCGGTCGCTTGAGAAAAGCCAAACGCAATCGGGGCACAGGCTGCAATCGTACCCATCGATGTGCCCATTGCTGTGGCAATAAACGCGGAGATGATAAACAGCATCGGCAAAACATACGCTGCTGAAATCAATGAAAGCCCTAGTTGGACCGTAGCATCGACACTGCCAATGGTATTGGAAACGCTGGCAAATGCCCCCGCCAACATAAACACCATAAACATTAGAATCAGATTGGGATGACTTGCGCCCTGTAGGAAATCTTCAATTGCAGTATTGAGTTTTTGTTTATAAATAAGTAAAGCAAGAATCACGGCTGGAATAGCAGCAATAGGGGCTTTGATCTGATAAAAGGCAAATTCTGTCCCAATCATTGAATGATAAATACCACTCCCGAGAAAGATGACCAAAAATACCAATAGTGGTAGCAAAGCAAGTGCATTGCTTTGTACTTTTTCCTGAGAGTGGGCAGACATAAAATCAAAAGAACATTCAAAAATTGCGCATAGTATAAAGGAGCTTGGCGGATTTCTAAAATGTAGTGCGATTGGTCTAAAATTAGGAAGCTTTGATCATTGAGAAAAAGTCCAAAATATAGATAAATGTATTAGGGCTGTTGTTGGTGGTCATAATCAGCACGTGCAATCACGTCAAACGCTGTTCAATGTACAAAAAATAGCGTTACAATGCAGTGTTTTTTGTACGACTACAAACAACTCCTCAACATAAATCAAGGAAAGCATAATCCTATGTCACGTCTTGCCACTCGTTTTGAACAGCTTAAATCTCAGCAACGTAAAGCGCTTGTTTCTTATGTGATGGCAGGTGATCCGCATCCACAGGTAACCGTTCCCTTACTTCACCAAATGGTTGAAGCAGGCGTTGATGTCATTGAATTGGGTTTGCCATTTTCTGACCCAATGGCAGATGGTCCAGTCATTGCCTTAGCCGCTGAACGTGCTTTAGCAGGTGGAACAAATACCTTAGATGCTTTGAATATGGTGAAAGAATTTCGTCAACAAGACCAAACGACACCAGTTGTTTTAATGGGTTATTTAAACCCTGTTGAAGTGATTGGTTATGAAAAGTTTGCCGCTTATGCGAAAGATTGTGGCGTTGATGGTGTTCTTCTCGTGGATTTACCACCAGAAGAATCACAGCAGTTGGGAGACATCTTAAAACAAAATGAGATGGATCAAATCTTCTTGCTTGCACCAACTTCGACAGATCAGCGTATTCAACATGTGGTCAATCAAGCCAGTGGCTTTGTTTACTATGTGTCACTCAAAGGTGTGACAGGTGCTGCAACATTAGATACCTCAGAAGCAGCAGCGCGGATTGCAAAAATTAAATCTAAAACTAATGTGCCAGTCGGTGTGGGTTTTGGGATTAGTGATGCTGCATCTGCAAAAGCTATGGGACAAGTTGCCGACGCCGTGATTGTAGGTAGTGCTTTCGTTAAATCTTTTGCAACATTGCCAGTCGATGAGGCTGTGCAACAGACGGTGAATAAAGTGAAGGAGCTTCGAGCTGCGCTCGATGAGTTAGTATGAGTCAAGACGTAGAAATCATAACAGGGAAAGTACTTCACCCTGCAACCCCTTGGACGGAGCGTGAAGTTCCTGGGATTCAGGTCGCGGATCAACAACAGATATTCAAAGCGACCTTTACTGAACCGACGATTGAATGTCCTGAGTGTCATGCACTGGTTACTCGTACTGCGATGTCATTCAATGCTTATGTTTGCCCACAATGCGATGAACACTTACGCATGCGTGCGCGTGATCGTTTGAATTGGTTTTTTGATCAAGTCAATACTGAGTTAGGTCAAGAGTTTAGCGCCAAAGATCCATTGAAGTTTGTAGATACTAAACCTTATCCAGATCGTATGCGTGAAGCACAAGATAAAACGGGTGAGACAGAAGCACTCGTGGTCATGCAAGGTTCTCTGAAAGGTTTAGATTTGATTGCTTGTGCTTTTGAATTTGATTTCATGGGCGGTTCAATGGGTACAGTTGTGGGTGATCGCTTTGTACAAGCGGCTGAACGCGCGATTGAACTGCATCAACCTATGATTTGTTTTGCTGCTTCGGGCGGTGCACGTATGCAAGAAGGGATGTTGTCTCTCATGCAAATGGCACGTACCTCGGCTGTGATTCAAAAAATGAAAGAAGCACGTGTACCTTATGTGGTGGTATTGACGCATCCAGTTTATGGCGGCGTAACTGCATCATTGGCGATGCTGGGTGATGTACATATTGCTGAACCGAAAGCCATGATTGGTTTTGCGGGCAAACGTGTGATTGAACAAACTGTACGTGAAAAACTGGAAGAACCATTCCAACGCGCAGAATATTTACTCGATCATGGTGTGATCGATCAGATTGTTCACCGTCATGCGTTACGTGATACTGTATATCGACTTGTTGCAAAGCTGATGAATTTACCTTGAAACCGCACGACCCACATTCAAAAGATACCCTAACAACATGGCTCGATTATTGGAGCCATGTTCATGTTACAGGCATTGATTTAGGCCTAGAACGTGTCATTCCAGTCGCTGAAAAGTTAGGTGTGATGCAGCCCGATGCGAAAGTATTTACAGTCGCGGGTACCAATGGTAAAGGTTCAACCACAACCACGTTAGCCGCTATTTTAAATGCACAAGGCTATAAAGTCGGTCTCTATCAGTCACCGCATATTTATCGTTTCAACGAGCGTGTGAAGTTGGCTGGTGTGGAAGTCGATGATCAAACTTTGATTGATGCTTTTGTTTTGGTCGATCAAGCTCGCCGTGAATGTGGTTTATCACTCTCTTTCTTTGAAGCAACCACTTTGGCTGCTTTTGTTATTTTTAAACAACAACAATGTGATATTTGGGTGCTTGAAGTCGGTCTTGGCGGTCGTCTAGATGTGGTCAATGTCATCGATCCTAACATTGCAGTCATTACCAATATCGGTTTAGACCATACTGATTGGCTTGGCGATAGCATCGAAAAAATTGCGTTTGAGAAAGCAGGCATTATTCGCCCAAATATCCCCGTCATTTTTGCAGGGCAACAACAGCTACCTCAAGCAGTGCAAGATAAAGTGACCGAGACTCAAGCTCACTTGTCTGTTTTAAATCGAGATTATTTTTATCAGCCCAATGATGATGGTCAAACATGGTCATTTGCATCATCAGGAACGACATTACAGCTCCCAGTCGGGCAGTTAGCGCTTGATAATATTTCTACGGCTGTTGCTGCTGTGCTCTTGAGTGGCATAGAAATATCCCAAACAGCAATCGCACAAGGAATTCAGCAAGCGTGTTTGCAAGGTCGTTTTGAAATACGTCAAATTCAAGGTAAAACGGTTGTTTTTGATGCAGGTCACAATCCGCATGGTGTTGAATTTTTATTGAAGCAGTTGCGAAAATTCCTAAAATACAATAAACAGTACACAGAAGTTGTTGCGGTATTTTCAATGTTGGCAGATAAAGACATTGCATCGGTCACTGATTTACTAAAAACAACAGTAAAAAATTGGTTTATTGCTAATTTAGATGTGCCTAGAGCCGCGCCTGTGCAACAGTTACATGATGCATTGCACGGTCAACAGGTGCATGAGTTTGGCAGTATCCAACAAGCTTTTGAAACTGCGCTGAACAAATGTAATAACAATCAGCTGATTTTAGTCTGTGGTTCGTTTCATACCTTAGAAGCGGTCTGGGAGTATTTAGAACAATGTCAATGAATAACAAACAACGCTGGATGGGCGGCGTTGTTTTACTTGGAGGTGGTGTTTTATTGGCAGCATTACTTCTCAAAGGTAATGAAGAAATAGAACAAGACAAGACACAAACTCAGATTGAACACCCAAGTGCTCAAACTGAGTCTAAACCAAAACTTGCACAGCCTGCGCAAGACAGTGAAATGGTATCGTTACAACCCATGGCTGTTGACATTGAAACCGAAAAACGTTTGCTTGAAGAGCAGCGCCAAGCGCGTGAAAAAGCCGTTGCTGAACAAGAAGCGCTTGCGGCTGATTTTTTAAAGATGCAACAAGAAGCAGAAGCTGCTGCCGCACGTAAGGCAGCGGAGGAATATGCTGCAATTAATGCCCGTCGAAATGCTGCACAAGAAAGCTCGGATAATATTCCACCAGAGTTGATTGAAGATGACAAAGTCAAAGCACAACGACTTGCTGAAGAAAAGCGTAAGTTAGAAGAGAAGCGTAAAGCGGACGCAGACAAGAAAGCCGCTGATGATAAACGTAAAGCGGAAGCGGACAAAAAAGTAGCTGAAGATAAACGTAAAGCCGAAGCAGACAAGAAAGCTGCTGAAGATAAGCGTAAAGCGGAAGCAGACAAGAAAGCTGCCGAAGATAAGCGTAAAGCGGAAGCAGACAAGAAAGCTGCTGAAGATAAACGTAAAGCGGAAGCAGATAAGAAAGCTACCGAAGATAAGCGTAAAGCCGAAGCAGACAAGAAAGCTGCTGATGAAAAACGCAAAGCCGAAGAAGATGCGAAGAAGAAAGCAGATGCTGAAAAGGCACGCGAACTTTTGGAAAATGGCGACAAGAACTGGATGGTACAAGTGGCTTTGGCTGCAAACCAAGCCAATGCAGATGCCGTGGTATCCAAGTTAAGAGCGAAAGGCTATAAAGTTACAACCAGCCCAACCTCTAAAGGGATTCGCATCATGGTTGGTCCATCCAAAGACAGAGAAACTGCGGATGCCGCGCGTAAGAAAATTGCGGCAGATGAAAGTTTAAATATGAAATCAGCTTGGGTGATTGACTGGGTGCCACTCGAACAACGTTAAATGGTGATAACCCCCTAGATCAAATCAGGAAAGCTTCACAGGCTTTGTCTCACTGCGACTATTGCATTGAATAGGGGGAATGATGAATACAGGTGTTAGGATAATAGAGCAGGTTGTTTTTGCACCAGATTCTGTTGTTAGTGCATTGTCTGGTGTCGCTTGCGTGGGGGACGACCTCTATTTTGTTGGTGATGATGTTTGTTACTTACTCAAAACGAATCGTAAAAAAAACATGACCAGTGTGACGGTTTTTGAAAAAATTCCGTTATTTGAACCGTCTGAGCGAATACCACTTACCGCATTGAGCAAAGAAAAAAAGCCTGATTTTGAAGCATTAACTTGCATAATCTTTAACGGACAACCACAGCTACTGATTATGGGGTCGGGTTCTACGGACAATCGGAAACAAGCTTTGCTCTATAATCCATCCAATAATCAAATTAGAACTTTGTTGGATGCGGTTGATTACCATTTTTTGGAACATAGTTTTGAGTTAACCGGTGGAGCTGGTCTTAATATAGAAGCAGTATGTTCAGACGATCGTCATCTCTATATTTTTCAACGTGGTAATATTAATCGCTGCCATGGTGTTTTAGTGTTTGATTTAGCAAAAATTCAAGAGGGACGTTCGTTAGAAAGTGCATTCATAAATTCGCTTAACCTTACATTACCTGAGATTAAAGGTTCAGCAAGTGGCATTTCTGATACATGTTTTTTGGTGGATAAAAGTTTGATCGTTGCCACTGCTTCAGTTGAACAAACATTAAATACCTATGATGACGGTGTGGTGTTGGGTAGTTTTATTTTGGTGTTCTCGCCTGACGGTAAAACTTTAGATACTCATTTGATTCAAAATGACAAGGGACAAACCCTTCCAATTAAAGTCGAAGGTATTACTTGGCTAGAATCGAGAGACGATGGTGAGGTATTTTTATTGGTAACGGATAGTGATGGCGGCGATTCTGAAGTTTTGACGGTGCTGCTGAGCAGCTCTGCTTTTGCAAAACCGCAAAGTTAAATGAGGCTTGCTTTAAATAGAATTTCATCCCAAACCAAAGTGCTAAGTTAATGGGTTCTTCAGTTGCTGTTGAATCCATTTTACATTTTCAGGGCTAAGCAACTGATCAATATTCTTCCAAATGACATGATAGCCGTAGCCCCCTTGCTTCATTTCTTGTTTTGCATCATCAATTGACCAGTTTTCGAAGATAATACGATACATTGCGATCGTAGCGCCTGTACGATCAGAGCCATGATAGCAATGTACCAAGACTTTTTGATTGTGTTGTTTTGCTGTTTGAATGGCACGCATGGCCTGTAAGAGGTCATTACGATTGATCGCCCATGTATAAATTGGAATGTGTACAAGATCAAAGGCTTGATCATTGAGAACATGGGCATCTTTATTCTTCGCTCTGAGGTTAATCACAGTCCCAATCTGATGCTGTTTCAAACTGGCGATTAAATCAGTATCTGGTTGATCGCTACGAAATACATCTGGGCTAATTTGATAAAAATTATGAGTATTGGAAATAAGCGTTCCCCAGTTTTGGGGACGTTGATCGTCACTCAAACTTGGGTGTTTCATACATCCACCCAAGCTTAAACTTGAAACGAGCATAACGGAAATGAGTGTTTTTTTCATGGTAAAGATAGCAATTGAATCTGATCGTGGATTGCGCACAAATTAACGCAATATTTCATTACTTTTGAGCGTGATATTGTAATTTTTTCACAATTTCAGTTTGCTAAACTTATTCAATGATGGACTTGATTACCTTGCACTTCGATTAAAGCATTCACTTATCTCTTAACTCACAGCATAGCTGTTCGACTTCTTGCGAAGCTTTAGTCGCTTCTCAGGAACGAGCGTTGCTCGTTTTTATTCCTACGCACTTCGTTTGTCTTGCGCTTCGCTTGAAGCCTTTAATCGGCTTCAATCTTGCTCAGGCTGGGGGGTTAATCGTAAATACGGTTTTACCGCTGTATAGCCTTGAGGAAAACGTTGTTTAATTTCTTCTTCATCTTTTAGTGATGGAATAATGACAACATCTTCGCCTTGTTGCCAATTTGCTGGTGTTGCAACCTTATGTTTATCCGTCAACTGTAATGAATCGACCACACGTAACACCTCATTGAAGTTCCGACCTGTAGAGGCAGGATAGGTAATAATCAAACGCACTTTTTTATTTGGGTCGATAATCACCAACGAGCGAACTGTTAGCGTTTCACTGGCATTGGGGTGAATAAATCCATACAACTCAGAAACCTTACGGTCTTTATCTGCAATAATCGGGAAGTTCACTGTTGTATTTTGGGTTTCATTGATATCTTGAATCCAGCTTTGATGAGATTCAACATCATCCACAGAAAGCGCAATCGCTTTGACGCCACGTTTTATAAACTCATCTTTAAGCTTGGCGGTAAAGCCAAGTTCAGTGGTACAAACGGGCGTAAAATCTGCTGGGTGTGAAAATAATATTCCCCAGCCATCGGCTAAAAAATCATAAAAATCAAGCGTACCGTCACTTGATTGCTGCTGGAAATTCGGGGCGATGTCGCCTAAACGTAGTGTCATATCAATCCTCAATACATACTTTATGTGTGCTGTCTTTAATATGCAGTATCGATTTTATAAATAAAATTAATGTTTTTTCATATGTTTATGATGTTTTTAGATATCGAATAAGTAGAGGGGTCAAAAAATTGATCAGGAATTCACATTTAAATCGGTGTAACTTAAATGCAAATTTGCTACATTAACGCTCTTTGGTTGTGTGATGTCAGAATCGTAGGGCAGATTTTTTTACCTGTTTGAATGTAAAGCCCTTGTAGTTCTTATTTCTGACTCCATAATAACAGCTAAGAAAAAATTACCTATTTAAACTTAAACAAACAGGATTAGAGAGTTCTTCATGTTGGCAAGTCTGATCGGAGGTATCTTCGGTACTAAAAATGAGCGTGAGCTCAAACGTATGCGTAAAATCGTCGAACGAATTAACGCGCTCGAACCGACGGTATCTGTTCTTAACGATGCAGACCTATCTGCAAAAACTCAAGAATTCAAACAACGTTATAAAGACGGTGAAAGTTTAGATCAATTATTGCCTGAAGCATTTGCGGTCTGCCGTGAAGCTGCAAAGCGTGTCATGGGCATGCGTCATTATGATGTGCAGCTGATTGGTGGTATTACCTTGCACGAAGGTAAAATTGCTGAGATGCGTACAGGTGAAGGTAAAACCCTTATGGGTACTTTGGCATGTTACCTCAATACGTTGAGTGGACAAGGTGTGCATGTGATCACTGTAAATGATTACTTAGCACAACGTGATGCTGAGCTTAACCGCCCATTATTTGAGTTTTTAGGTTTAAGCATTGGCGTGATTTATTCCATGCAAATGCCAGATGAAAAAGCGCAAGCCTATATTGCCGACATTACTTACGGAACCAACAACGAATTTGGTTTTGACTATTTGCGTGACAACATGGTGTTTTCTCTACAAGAGAAAAAACAACGTGGTTTAAGTTATGCGATTATTGATGAAGTTGACTCCATCCTGATTGATGAAGCACGTACACCATTGATTATTTCTGGGCAAAGTGAAGATTCATCGCATCTTTACCAGCTAATCAATAGTATTCCACCAACATTACGCCCACAGAAAGAAGAAAAAGTGGCTGATGGTGGGCACTTTTGGGTTGATGAAAAACAACGTTCAGTTGAAATGACTGAAATCGGTTATGAAACAGTTGAAGATGAACTGATTCGTATGGGTTTATTGGCTGAAGGCGAGAGCTTATATTCAGCAACCAATCTGAACTTGGTTCATCATGTTACGGCTGCGATTCGTGCGCATTATCTGTATCAAAAGAATGTGCACTATATCATCGGTGTAAATCCACAGACTCAAAAAGAAGAAGTCATTATTGTGGATGAAAGCACAGGTCGTACTATGCCTGGTCGCCGTTGGTCAGAAGGTCTGCATCAAGCGGTTGAAGCCAAAGAAGGTATGGAAATTCAACCTGAGAATCAAACGCTTGCTACAACGACATTCCAGAACTATTTCCGTCTCTATAAAAAACTTTCAGGTATGACTGGTACTGCTGATACAGAAGCAGCAGAAATGAAAGAGATTTATGGTTTGGATGTGATCATTATTCCAACGCATCGTCCGATGGTGCGTAAAGATCATAATGACTTAATTTATTTAAATCGTAATGGCAAATATAGTGCCATCATTGAAGAAATTGCCAATATTCGTCAGCAGGGTGTTGCACCGATTCTGATCGGTACGGCAACGATTGAAGCCAGTGAAATCTTATCTTCTAAGTTATTACAGGCGGGTATTCAGCATGAAGTTTTGAATGCAAAACAACATGAGCGCGAAGCCGATATTATTGCCCAAGCAGGTAGCCCAAATGCAGTCACGATCGCCACCAACATGGCAGGTCGTGGTACAGATATTTTGCTAGGTGGTAACTGGAAAGCAAAACTGGCGAAAATTGAAAATCCAACAGCAGAAGATGAAGCACGTTTACAAGCGCAATGGGAAAAAGACCATGAGGATGTTCTAAGTTCTGGTGGTTTGCATATCATTGGTTCTGAGCGTCATGAGTCTCGTCGTATTGATAACCAGTTGCGTGGTCGTGCTGGTCGTCAAGGTGACCCAGGTGTATCTCGTTTCTATTTATCGCTTGAGGATGACTTGATGCGTATCTTCGCCGGTGATCGTGTTGTCGCGATGATGCGTGCAATGGGCTTGCAAGAAAATGAAGCCATTGAACACAAGATGGTCAGTCGTTCGATCGAAAATGCGCAGCGTAAAGTTGAAGCACGTAACTTTGATATTCGTAAGAATCTATTGAAGTACGATGATGTCAATAATGAGCAACGTAAGATTATTTATGCTCAGCGTGATGAAGTCCTCACTGAAAGCACTTTACAAGACTACATTGAAGAAATGCACCGAGATGTGATTAAGGGTGTGATTGCAAACTTTATTCCACCAGAATCGGTACATGATCAGTGGGATGTTGAAGGCTTAGAAACTGCTTTACGTACCGATTTGGGCGTTGAATTGCCAGTGCAACAGTGGTTAGACCAAGATCGTCGTTTAGATGAAGAAGGTTTAGTTGCGCGTATTTCTGATGAAATTGTGAACCGCTATCTTCAGCGTCGCGAGCAAATGGGTGCAGAGTCAGCAGTTATGCTTGAGCGTCACTTTATGTTGAATTCACTTGATCGTCACTGGAAAGAGCATTTGGCTGCGATGGATTACTTGCGTCAAGGGATTCATTTACGTGGTTATGCGCAAAAAAATCCTGAGCAAGAATATAAAAAAGAAGCATTCAATTTATTCGTGAATATGTTGGGTGTGATCAAATCTGATGTAGTGACTGATCTATCTCGCGTACATGTTCCGACTGCTGAAGAACTTGCAGAAATGGAAGCACAGCAGCAGCGTCAAGCTGAATCGATGCGTCTTTCTTTTGAGCATGATGAGGTCGATGGTTTAACGGGTGAAGTGACTGCTTCTGAAGAAACAGAACAGCAAAATGCAGTATTCCCAGTGCCTGAGAGTCGCAATGCACCTTGTCCTTGTGGTTCTGGTTTAAAATACAAGCAGTGTCACGGTAAAATCTAAGCTTAGGTTTTATTTGGTCATGATAGAAAAGCAGAGCATAGACTCTGCTTTTTTTACGATAAACTACTTGAGTGGAATCAAGCTTTGTAGTTTTATTAGCAGACTTACAGTTCTTCGTTGAATTGATATTAGAAGCGGGAAGACAATGAAAAAAGCATTACAACTTTTAATTTTAGCAAGTGCGACGACATCAGGTTTTGCACTTGCGGCAGATGTTCCACAAACTACGACAGTGGATAAAGTGCAGGCTGCAAAAGGAGAGACTTCTGCTCAAGCACAGGTTAAGCATGATGTCACAACGGTCATTAGTCCACGTACGGGCATTCGCTATACTTTAGGCGATACGGGTAACCGTCCAATCGTGTTGCAAACCGCTGCGATTGCACCAGCAAATTCTGCCAATATCAATCGTATCGTGGCATCAAATCCTGCACTTTCTGAAAAGAGCCAAGAAAAAGCCAAGATTGCTTTAATTGGTGAAGCAGCGGTACAAGCTGCGAATGCAGCAGCTGCACAAACTGCGAGTGCACAAGCACCACAGACAGCAAGCACTCAAACAGCGAAAACAAATTAATTGATCATTTTTTCAATAAAAAAGAGATGCTAAGGCATCTCTTTTTTATTTTAATACCAGCCTTTATAAGAGGCTTGGTAATAAAATCAAACCAATAAGGATCGCAAACATTAACCATTTTAAAGCATAGTACAGTGGGCGATTGCGTTGTTTTAAGCCACGACCATAGTGGTGAACGGCATAACCATATTTGAAAATACGGTTAATAAAACCAGTCTTATCTTGATCATCATTTGGTGAGCTTGCTGCCGACATAATATTGCGACCAAACCAGTGATTAAATCTTTGCGCCCAGCCCCATTTCATTGGACGTTCAATATCACAGAACAAGATGATCCGAGTTTGATCGGTTTTATTATGTGCCCAGTGTACATAGGTTTCATCAAATACAGTGGCTTCGCCATCTCTCCAGCTATACCGTTCCTGATCGACTTCGATAAAGCAATCATCACTATTGGGCGTCACTAAACCCAAGTGATAACGAACTGAACCGGCATAAGGATCACGGTGTTTACCCAAATAGCTTCCAGATGGAAGTTCAGTAAACATAGCGGCTTTGACTGATGGGATGCTTTCTAGTAATGCCACAGTTTTTGGGCAAAGTTGTTGTGCGGAAGGGTGGCTATCCCGATACCATTTCAAATAAAAACGCTTCCAACCACGTTTAAAGAACGTGTTGAAACCTGCATCATTATTTTTTTCAGCGGCTTTGATTTGATTTTGTAGTTGAATCGCTTCTTCCCGAATCATTTGCCAATTATCTTGTAGTGGTTTGAGTTCAGGGAATTGCGCCACATCAAAAAATGGCTGGTTCGGTAACTTCGAGAAACCAGTCATAAACATATTGATAGGAGCTAAGAAGGTCGAATGATCGAATAATTGTCGAGATGCTTTTAATCGCTCTTTGCCACGATAATATGTATATAAAAAACTGACTAAAAATACGGCAACGATAATCACTGCGTACATAAGTGCAATCATCTAGAAAATGGGAGGCGGCCATTTTAGCATAAAAAATATTGTGTAGAATGTTGCGATAAAATCAATTTTATTGATTGCCGCGCCATGCGATGAATGGATGCCAATTCGGTGATTTTTTGTATATTTATTTAAACCTCCCTTGTGTAAGGGAGGTGTATTTTCGACGAAAGACGTGATTAAACTTGGTTATTTACATCGTCATGTTTAGTCTCACGCATCATTAAAAATGCGATCAACGATAAAATTGAAGCCAAGCTGAGATACAAACCCACCGCACCAAGTCCATAACTTTCAGCCAGTTTGGTTGCAATATAAGGTGCAAATGAAGCACCAAAAATGCCAGCCAAGTTAAAGGTCAACGCTGAGCCAGTGTAGCGGACTGAAGTTGGGAAAAGTTCAGACAAAATCGTACCGATTGGACCGTAGGTGAGTCCCATGATCGAAAGACCAATACATAAGAATAAAAATACCAGTATTGGATTACCTGAATCGAGTAGGGGCGCAAAACACAATCCAAATAAAGCAGAAAGTATGCAGACTGCGATGGAGGTTTTTCTACGACCAAATTTCTCTGCGAGAATAGCTGCAATCGGAATAAATGCAGCAAAACATAAGGTGGCAACCAGTTGTAGCTGAAGAAAATCTCCACGTGCATAACCCAGTTTGGTGGTTCCCCAGTTCAGCGCGAATACCGTTGTCAGGTAGAACACCACAAAAGTACAAATCGCAGCAACTGTGCCGAGTACCAACATTTTGAAGTGTTTGGTCATGACTTCTTTGAAGGGTACATTCACTTCTTTTTGCTTATCTAAGACCTTTTGGAAAGCAGGCGTTTCATGCAGTTTTAAACGAATATATAAACCGACTAACACCAGTACTGCACTGGCGATGAACGGAATACGCCAGCCCCATTGCATAAAGGCTTGTTCCGACATGAATGCATTCAATAATAGAAATGAACCTGTTGCAAGGATAAAGCCAATCGGCGCACCCAATTGAGGGAACATTCCATACCAAGCGCGTTTTCCTTCAGGCGCATTTTCAGTGGCGAGTAAAACCGCACCACTCCACTCACCACCTAAGCCCAAACCTTGTCCTAAACGACATAAGGCGAGCAGTAGAGGTGCTGCAATACCAATTTGTACATAGGTTGGCAGTAAGCCGATGCAGACGGTTGAAATCCCCATGGTGAGCAAGGCGGCAACCAAGGTTGCCTTACGTCCGATTCGATCACCCAAATGTCCAAAAACTGCAGCACCAATCGGGCGGGCAATAAAGGCAAGTGCGAAAGTTGCAAGGGATTGTAATACGGCTGCGCCATCGCTACTTTCAGGGAAAAAGAGATGGGGGAAAACCAGTACTGCGGCTGTGGCGTAGATATAAAAGTCAAAAAACTCAATCGTAGTACCAACCAGACTGGCAAATAATACCCGTACTTTTGAATTGCTTGCCACTTCAGGGGTGGCAGCCGTAGCGTTTGACGACATACAAGACCTTAATTCTCATTATCCAAGACATAGATAGATGTATTGTTTGGATATTCCTTTTTTAATGCGGAGTTTACTCAGGAAACCTGATGTTATGGAGCGCGTATTTATTGGTGCTCATCATAGGACATAACAGTAGATCGCTAAAAAATGTAACCCTGCTCCTAGCAGCACAAAAACATGCCAAATTGCGTGGCTATATCTTACCTTTTTTAAGGCATAAAACAATGTACCGACGGTATAAGCCAGTCCACCTGCGATTAATAGCTCTAGCGCCTCTCGAGAGAGATAGAGTTGCATATCATCCATCAGTAGAACAGCGAGCCAACCCATGACCAAATACGCTGCCAGTGAAAGCTTTTGGAAACGGTGAATGAACACTAATTTAAACAGTGTTCCGATCATTGCGATAACCCAAAGTGCAATGAGTAGGTAATGTGCTTTTGCCGTTGGAATCGCGATACTTAAAAAAGGCGTGTATGTCCCTGCGATGAGATAATAAATCGCCGTATGATCTAGTTTTTTATACCAATATCGTTTGTTTTCATCTTGGGCGAAGTGGTAGAGCGTTGAGCTAAGGAGTAATAGCACCAGACTAAAACCATAGATCCATAAACTCATCCATTGAGCTAAAGGGAGATAGTAACCTTTGATAATGAGAAAAATTGAGGCAATTAAAGCGAATATTGCGCCAATAGCATGACTATAAGCGTTTAGTCGTTCTTCTTTTGGATCATAATCCAACAGTGAGTTCATGTTCATGGCAATACGCTTTGCATAAAAATACGACTGTATCGTAATGCAATTTCCCTTTTAAAGTAAGACGCTTTAAAATTTAGTTTCTATTTGTTAGGTTTTCATTATGTTTGCGCCGATTTTTTCTTTTGAACAAGAACAGCAGTTTTTTCTAGAAGTACAGCAAGCTATTGAAAATAGAAGTTTTGATCGCCTGATTCTCAGTCAATATAAAGGTGAGTTGGCAGATTTAGAGAAAATGACGTTTCGGATTATTGAGCTGCAAGGGCGGGCGGTTTTGTCCTGTTTATATCACCATAAGACGCAAGACATCACCAAGAACTATACTATGGACGAGGGTGTAGAGAGAATTGCAGCATTGTTAGCTCAGTCTAAGCAGGCGAATTTATTTAGCGCAACACAAGAGATTCAACTCAAGAAAAATAAAAAGAAAGCCATGTTAAATGCACAGAAAAAACAGGCAACAGGCATCGTTGAACAACAGCACAATCGGGAAAAGCAACGTTATATTCAACAGCAAAGTCCGTTCTTAACACATTTAGGTATTACCGATGCCAATGGCCAAATTA
The DNA here is from genome assembly GCF_031456775.1 of Acinetobacter sp. 3657. NCBI lineage: Bacteria > Pseudomonadati > Pseudomonadota > Gammaproteobacteria > Moraxellales > Moraxellaceae > Acinetobacter > Acinetobacter sp. 3657. Next base: position 92,104 of record NZ_JAVDVH010000002.1, read on the forward strand.
TTCCAAGCATGGCGCGTAAATGGAAACAGATTAATAAGTTTATCGAGATCTTTTCCAATGCCTATGAGCAAATTGATGCCTCACAACAAGCATTGAAGATCGTTGATTTTGGTTCAGGTAAAGGCTATTTAACGTTTGCCTTATATGATTATTTACAAGCACAAGGCAAGACACCACTGATTACTGGGGTTGAACTCCGCTCAAACTTGGTTGAGTTTTGTCAGAAAGTGGCTGATGAGGTAGGATTTAATCACCTCGATTTCTTTGAGGGGGACGTACGTAGTTATCAACCTGATGATGAGCGAGGATTAAATGAAGCATCGCTTCATCCGAGCGCAAGGCGAGAACCTCGTTCGAGTGACTTAGATGTGATGATCGCACTGCATGCCTGTGATGTGGCAACGGATTTTGCGATTCATACAGGGATCCGTCTCAATGCTTCGATGATCATGTGCGCACCGTGTTGTCATAAAGAATTAAGACCACAACTCAAAAGTCCAGAAGTGTTGCAACCGATGTTGCAATTTGGGATTCATGCTGGGCAACAGGCAGAAATGCTTACAGATACTTTACGTGCTTTGTTGCTTAAGGCTTATGGCTATGAAACCAAAGTGTTTGAATTCGTGTCTTTGGAACATACCAGTAAAAACAAGATGATCTTGGCGACCAAGCGTAAAAATGTTCAACAACCTGACCCTAAAATTATGCAACAAATTCAAGCCTTGAAAACCATGTATGGCATTGAAAAACAAAGTTTGGAATTGTTGTTGCAAGATCAAATGCCAATCGAGAACTTGGGTTGTAAATGTTAATTCAAACTGAGAAAGATATGTTTAAAGTTGAAAATGGGCAATGGAGTCAATTGCAGCTACAGCAAGACGCTAAATTCATTCGAGAATTGGTCTTTATTCAGGAACAGAATATTCCTGAACAAGATGAATGGGATGATCAAGATCCAGTGTCACAACATTTTGTGGTTTATGACCAAGATCGAGCGATTGCGACGGCTCGGTTATTGCCAGATCATCATCTAGGACGTGTTGCGGTACTACCAGAATACCGAGGGCAGGGCATTGGGCGATTGATCATGCTTGATATGATTGCTTATGCTAAATCCCAAAATCATCCATTGTTACAGCTATCTGCACAAACGCATGCGACTTCATTTTATGAAAAGCTTGGATTTACGGTGCAAGGTGATGAATATGATGAGTGTGGTATTCCGCATATTGAAATGATGATGCCAATCATCAAATAAGTCGAGTCAGCAGGTGAACTCATCACTTATTTGATTGCTTGGTGGTTTGAATGGGTATTAAGGATGTTGATGTTGTTCCGCAACTTCTGAGGCTGCGGAATGGCTATGGTTCAGCTCTTTTTCTTGTTGAATTTTACGTTGAGCGCCAGGCATATAGTCAGGCTCTTGGGTCATCGCCAAATAGAAAAAGCTTAAAAAGATCGTGCTTAATATCCCAACAATGATGACAAACTTCCATCCCAATACCGTTTCATTTGAATCTTTTTGTGGGGATGGTTGATTGCTCATAAGAGATTCCAAATATAAAAATTTGATTTTGCGCCTTTTTTATATCCGTTGACAAGGGGGGGACTTGGAGAGGTTTATGCTTTGTTGTGCAATACCTTAAATAGACTTCTTACACGATTCCTTGTGCTCCTCCCGATAGAAGAAACACAAAGAGGATGTGATTAATGATGGAAGCGATCTAATCGTTTCTTTTGTTTAGCTTATAAACTCGGAAGATTATCAGGTCTAAAGAGAATGCCAGTCTTCAATGGCTTTTAGACCTGTTTCTACGCCGACATCATAACTATAGCGAATCTTCGCTTTATTTTTGGAAAGTCGACTTGCCATGTTTTTTAAATCAGGTGGGCAGACTTCTAGGATTTTTTGTTCCGATGACGAGCGTACGAAATTGACCGCATCATTATAACGTTGGGTTCTTGCTAGTAGACTTTGAGCAAAACCATGTTGTTGTTTAAATAAATATTTCGCCAAAAACTGATCGCCTTTGCTACTGGCTTTATAGTAATTCTTAGGGCGCGTTCGCAATACCATCAGTTTGGAAACATGATCTTGTTTGGCTGCCCAATGCACAGGCAATGCATCTGCCACTCCACCGTCAAAGTAAGGTTCACCGAAGACTTCAACGGCTTGACGTGTCAGCACAGGAATAGAACTGGATGCTCTTAACCCATCAAGAATATTGTCTCTAGAGGCTCTGATATAGGTTGCTTCACCTGAAATGGCATGAGTCAGCACCATATAAAATTCTGGATGATTGGAAAATAGATGGCTTTGATTTAGTGGATGCTCTTTTTCCACCACATCCCACATCCATTTTAAATCGAGTAAGTCACCGCCTTTGAAAAAGCGACCATAATGGATGAATTCAGAACGAAGGGAGTGATCTAGACAAATTTCTAGTGTACGTCCGTGTTGGGCTGCAAGATAATTTGCAACATTGGTTGAGCCTGAGGAAACACCAATACACAGATCGAAAGGATTAAATTGTTGCTGTAAAAATGCATCTAAGACACCGCTGGTAAATGCACCACGCATTCCACCACCTTCAACGACGAGTGCCTGACGATTTTGTTGAAGCATTGAAAATCTCGAATAACATGATAAATCCCTGTTTAACACGGATTTATCATGTTCGACAATAGCACTTTAGTGCTGATGATGCTCTGATTCAGGGGCAACTGTTGCTGCCGCATTTTTTTTAGCCGCTTCTAAGGCTTCAGGAGACATTGCTGGTGCAGTTTTCAATGCATGTTGTTGGCTACTGGTTTGTTTGTGACTTGGCATATAGTCAGGTTCGTTGGTAATCGCTAAGTAAAAAATAACCATAAAAACAAAGCTTAGAATGATCGTGATAATCAGCGCTTTCCACCCCCAAGGTGAAGTTTCTGGGCACAATTTCTCAGACATAAGACAAATTTCCAAAGGACAAAAAATAAGGCAGAATTAGGAGAATTTATAGCATATTTTGTGATGTATTAGGCAGAAGTTTTGCAGTGATTTTGTCGAATAGTAAAAAGCCCAGATCGATCATGACGATCGATATGGGCTTTAACTTATTAGAAAGAAATCAATTATTGGATGATTTCTTTCTTTTGTGCTTTGTCTTTCAACAATTGTGGTGGATTGAAACGTTCACCATATTGAGCAGCCAATTGTTCAGCACGTTGCAATGATTTTTCAATACCATTCTGATTTAAGAACTGAATCGCGCCGCCAGTCCACGGTGCAAAACCAATTCCAAAAATCGAGCCGACATTGGCATCAATCACAGATTCCAAAACGCCTTCTTCATAACAACGCAAAGTATCAAGTGCTTGAACAAACAAGAAGCGATCAATCATTTCTTGTTCAGAAATGTCATTGTCTTTCTGCCAACGGCTGAGTCCATCCCATAGATGCTTTTTACCACTTTCAGGATATTCATAGAAACCTGCACCCGCAGCTTTACCTTTACGGTCTAACTCGTGAACCATGCTGTGTACCACATCATCCACAGGTGTTTTGGGTAAGTCTTTGCCTTCGGCTTGTAGTGCTTTACGAGTTTCATTGGTAATGTGTTCAGTCAAAGTGAGTGACACTTCATCCTGAATGGCGAGTGGACCAACGGGCATACCTGCTTTCAGTGCCGCCATTTCAATTTTGGCAGGGTGTACACCTTCAGCCAGTAAGCGCATACCTTCTTGAATAAACGTACCAAACACGCGACTGGTAAAGAAGCCACGACTGTCATTGACTACAATTGGGATTTTTCCAATTTGTTGAACGAAGTCATAGGCTTTCGCTAAAGTCTCAGCAGATGTGTTTTTGCCTTTGATGATTTCAACCAATTGCATTTTGTCGACTGGGCTAAAGAAGTGTAAGCCAATAAATGCTTTGTCATCTTTGCTAGCTTGCGCTAAACCCGTGATAGGTAATGTCGAGGTATTTGATGCAAAAATACCACCTTCGACTAAATACTGTTCAGCTTCTTGGGTGACTTTGGCTTTGAGTGCTTGATTCTCAAACACTGCTTCAATAATCAAATCACAGCCTTGTAGGTCTGCTGCATCTGCTGTGGCGGTAATCAATGCTAAAACCTGATCACGTTTTTCCGCAGTCATACGACCTTGTGAAACGCGTTTATCCAATAGTTTCTGCGAATAAGCTTTGCCTTTTTCTGCATTTTCGACAGATACGTCTTTGAGTACGACAGGTGTGCCTTTGATCGCGGTTGAATAGGCAATACCTGCACCCATCATACCTGCACCAAGTACACCGACTTTGCTCGCTTGCCATTTTGCGACATCGGCAGGACGACTTGCGCCTGACTTGATCGCATTCAGACCATGCCAAAAAGTACCAATCATATTCTTGGCGACATTCCCAATTGTTAATTGGGCAAAGTAGCGAGATTCGATGCGTAAAGCGGTATCCACATCAACTTGTGCACCTTCAACTGCCGCGGCCATGATGGCTTCAGGTGCAGGGTAGCAGCCTTTGGTTTTATCACGCAGCATGGCTGGTGCAATCGCAAGCACTTGAGCGACTGCTGGGGTTTTTGGATCGCCACCCGGGATTTTGTAGCCTTTCACATCAAAGGGTTGTTGAGACTTTGGATTGGCTTTGATCCAAGCAATGGCTTTATCTAACAGCTCTTGTTCATTCTCAGCCGTGTCATGTATTAAACCGAGAGATTTTGCTTTATCTACACCAAACTGTTTCCCTTCCATGAGGAATGGAAATGCATTTTGTAAGCCGAGTAGGCGTACCATACGGACAATACCACCACCACCCGGAAGTAAGCCTAAGGTCACTTCAGGTAAACCGAACTTGGTTTTCGGATCATTGATGGCAATACGATAATGACAACCTAAAGCGATTTCCCAACCACCGCCGAGGGCAGTGCCGTTTAAAGCAGCAACGACAGGCACACCTAACGTTTCAATGCTGCGCAAGTCGCCTTTGAGCTTTTCAATCATGTTGAAAAATTCAGTGGCATGTTCAGGTTGAACCTGAATCAGTTCATCAAGATCGCCGCCAGCAAAGAAGGTTTTCTTGGCTGAACGGAAAATAACACCTTTGAGATCAGTTTCAGCTTTGAGCTTTTGACTCACTTCATCTAAAGCATCACGGAACTCTGCATTCATGGTATTTGCAGATTGACCAGATGAATCAAGGGTAAGAATTACAATATTGTCAGCGTTTTTTTCGTATTTAATAGCGCTCATACATCATCGTCCTAAATTTATTTCTTAAAAACGCTGGCGAAGCAGAGCTTGCAAGGCGGAAATATCTGAAAAAGCGCAGTTTACGATGTGTAAATGAGCATTTTTGAAGATGTTTTCAACGTGGCAAGATCAATGCAGCCAGTTTTTATACCAATTCGATAATCGTAGCGATGCCCATACCACCACCAACACATAAAGTTGCCAGACCACGTTTTTTGCCTTGACGCTCTAATTCATCAAGTAAAGTGCCTAAGATCATTGCACCAGTTGCACCCAATGGATGGCCCATTGCGATTGCACCACCATTGACGTTGACTTTCTCAGCAGGAACTTTAAGTTCAGTGATAAAACGCATGACCACTGCGGCAAAAGCTTCATTCACTTCAAACAGGTCAATGTCATCAATGGTTAAGCCAGCTTTGGCTAATGCTTTACGTGCAGCGGGTGCAGGACCAGTCAGCATAATGGTTGGATCTGTACCCACCAATGCGGTTGCAAGTACTTTGGCACGAGGTTTTAAGCCTTGTTCTTTGACTGCTTTTTCAGAAGCAAGCAATACAACTGCTGCACCATCCACGATACCTGATGAGTTACCTGCGTGATGCACATGGTTAATTTTTTGCGCTTCTGGATATTTCTGTAGTGCAACGGCATCGAAACCCATTTGTCCCATCATTTCAAAGCTGGCATTCAGTTTTGCCAAACCTTCAACGGTGGTGTTGCCTCGAATGAACTCGTCTTTGTCTAAAATCATTACTCCTGAATGATCTTTGATAGGGACTACAGATTTATCAAAATATCCATTGGCTTGTGCCGTTGCAGCTTTCTGTTGTGAAGCTACAGCAAAAGCATCGACATCTTCGCGGCTATAACCATCAAGCGTTGCGATCAGATCAGCGCCAACACCTTGAGGAACAAAAGATGATTTTAAGTTGGTTTCAGGATCAAGCGCCCATGGACCACCATCTGAACCCATTGGAATACGTGACATTGATTCAACACCACCAGCAACCACGATATCCTCCCAACCTGAGCGAACTTTTTGTGCTGCCATATTTACGGCTTCTAAACCAGACGCACAGAAACGGTTGATTTGAACACCTGCAACATCATCATTCCAACCTGCTGCAATCGCTGCGGTTTTGGCAATATCACCGCCTTGGTCAGCAATAGGGGTTACACAACCTAAAACGATATCATCGACTTTTGAGGTATCGAGTTGATGACGTTGTTGTAATTCATTCAGTAATATTGTGAGTAAAGTAATAGGTTTGACTTCATGCAGTGAGCCGTCTTTTTTTCCTTTTCCGCGTGGTGTGCGAATGGCATCAATAATATAGGCCTCGCTCATAGCTTTTCCTTGTGTCACCTTAAAATTGTTGTGTATTGAGTGTACTCAATTTAAATGTCAGTGCAATGATGATAAACATTGGCAAATCTGATGTTTTTCGCCAATTTACTGGATTGTCTGATAAGTGAATTGTTCAGTAAAATAGGCAGCCATAATTCAACATAATTATCTTGATGAAATTCATTAATATTATTGGTATAACAGGTTCAGGTAAGTCTACGCTTGCTCGGAAACTGGCACAAAAACGACAATTGCAATATATCGAACTTGATAATTTACTTTGGCTGGATGATTGGCAGGAATCGCCAAATGATGCATTTTTTTGCAAGCTTAAATCGAGCATGGATGCCGCATCAACAGGTTGGGTCATTGATAATCTTTATACACGTAGTATCGATATGATTTGGTCTGAGGTTGATACCGTCATTTGGCTCGACTATTCATTTTCTATAAATTTATATCGACTAACGAAACGAACTTTGTGGCGTGCTCTGAGTCGGAAACCGCTATGGGAAAATTCTAATAACAGAGAAAGTTGGAAAATGATGCTCTCTAAACAATCAATCTTTCTGTGGATGTTTCAGAAATATCCACAAAATAAACACAGATATTTAGCCATGATGCAAAATCCAGAATATCAGCATATTCGATTTATTCGTTTAACTTCGCCTAAGCAGACAGAAGAATTTTTAAAGAAGATTGATATGTTGGAATGACATCTTTTTTATCCCAAAGGAATAGAGCAGTGGCTATTTACAGAATAGATATACTGCTTTCATTTATTTGATAAATCTAAATGAAAAAATTGGCTGTACTCAGATTCTGTGTATTCAGCAAAAGCCGCCCCTTGTATGAAACCAAACTTTTTATACAGATGGATTGCGGCATCAAAGTTTGAATCTTTTCCAGTTTCTAAACTGATTTTTTGATATTGACGTTGTTTTGCTATTCTTAATAAATAATCTAGAATTTGCGTGGCTACCCCATTTCGCAAATAATTAGGATGAGTTCGCATTGATTTGAGTTCAGCATGTTGATGTGTCAATTCTTGAATAGCGCCGCAACCTAATAATTTGTCTTCATTCCAAAGAGTATAAAAACTAATACTGTCCTTTTGTAGACTGTCTAGATTTAATGCAAAACTATTTTCAATTGGGGTGTTTTGATGCATACCATATAAATGGATACGAATTAATTCCTGAACTTGCGGATGTGAAAAATCACCTTTTTTAAAAATCATTATTCATTTTGATTGTTGATAACTATGGTAGATAAATACCATAATTTTTAATAAGTGTTCAACTTTGATAAGTTGAACACCATATCGAACTAATTAATTGTGATGCCCATGCAACTGGCGATATAAACCCGGCGTGACACCTGTCCATTTCTTAAAGGCACGGTGGAAAGTACTGGTTTCACTAAAGCCGACTTGTTGAGCAACATCTTCAAGGGTGAGATTCGGCGTCAACAATAAGTGAATCGCAGCATCACGACGTAATGCGTCTTTCACACCTTGATAACTCTTACCTTCGGCAGCTAAACGACGACGCAAGGTTTGTGGAGATAAATACAACATTGACGCAACATCATTGAGTGTTGGCATCTCTTCGCCGATTTGGCTTTTTAGCACATCACGAATACGTGACGTCAGCGAGTTGGTGTTTTTGAATTTCACCAATAATTGAGCTGGTGCAGCTTTCAAGAATTCTTCTAAACTTTTGTCATCTTGACGAATGGGTAAATCAAGATAATCTGCGGCAAAAGTAATTTCGGTACGTGGTGCGTCGAATTGCATCACAGGCGCAAAAAACAGCGCATCATATTCATCGGCATGATTTGGGCGTTCATAACCAAAATGAACACGCTCTAAGGGTAAACGACGTTCAATCAACCATGAGGCAAGTCCATGCCAAATCATCAGCATACTTTCAGTGATGAAATGATCTGGGTCTAATGCTTTAGGAATATGTGGAACCAAACGCGCTTCATGTTTATCGCGTTCTAAGCTTACTGACCATTCATCCCCAAACAGTTTGTAGAATTGGGATGACAGCTCAAGTGCTTGTCCAAGTGTCTTCGAGTGAATTATTAATTGGCACATGATGGCAAATGTACCTAAACGACGCGGTTGGACATCGAAACCAACATGCTCGTCTTGGGTGACCATCCATAACATTTTGACAAAGCGAGTGTACTGCTCTGGGGAGATCCGTGCTTTGGGTTGTCGCAGCAGCTCAGCCTCTATACCGACATGTGAAAGTAATGTTTCAACGTCCATGCCTAGGCGTTTTACACCTGTTAAAGCCGCATTCACGAAGTGGATGCTGATCGTATCACGGCTCATATTGAATCCTTCAGTTTCTTTACTATTCACGATAATTGACCTAAATAACCGTCTAAAATATCAAATTGGGCAATTGACAATAAAAATAATTGCCCAATGCGTACATGTTAAATTGCCGAAACTATCAAGGTAAATGGCTGAACATGACATTGTTTTTGTGTTTATCCACACCTAGTATAAAAGAAAATTTGAACAAATTGAGTAAAAATTATTATGCCATCTGCACTAAAGGGATTGAAAGTCCTAGATTTTTCCACATTATTACCAGGTCCATTTGCCAGTATGTATCTAGCAGACATGGGTGCAGAAGTGATCCATGTTGAATCTCCAACGCGTCCAGATCTTGTAAGGATTATGCCACCCTATGCCAATGGTCAAGCCACTGCACACAGTTATCTCAACCGAAATAAGCAGTCGATTGCACTAGATTTGAAAGATGCGGCAAATATTGAACTGATCAAAAATAAAATTTCTGAGTTTGATATTGTGCTTGAGCAGTTCCGTCCTGATGTAATGCGCCGTCTAGGTTTGGATTATGAAACCTTGGCAGAGATAAATCCACGTTTAATTTATTGTTCGATTACGGGCTATGGTCAAACGGGAGGATATAAGGATCGAGCGGGGCATGATATTAACTATTTAGCTCTGGCTGGTATTTCAGGTCATAGTGGGCGTCAAGACAGTGGACCACCGCCACTGGGGATTCAAATTGCTGATGTTGCAGGTGGTTCTTTACATGCTGTGATTGGAATCTTAGCCGCAGTTGTAGAGCGCCAACGCAGTGGTATGGGACAATATATTGATATTTCCATGACCGATTGTGTGGCGAGTCTAAATAGTATGGCGGCTTCAGCCAGTCTTGCTGGGAAAACACCACAAGCACCTGAAGCTGGAATGTTAAACGGCGCGAGTTTCTATGACTATTATGAAACCAAAGATGGTCGCTATTTCTCAGTTGGGAGTTTAGAACCTCAATTCATGGCTGGTTTAGCTGCTGCTTTAGAGTTGCCATTACTTTTGGCAAAAGGCACATCATTCGATCCAGAAGATCGTCAAACAGTAAAACAAGCTTTAAAAGATAAATTTAAAACTCAAGACTTCGCAGTTTGGCAGTCAATATTCCAAGCGTTAGATATTTGCGTAGAACCTGTATTAACGCTGGATGAGGCATTGGTATCGACAATTGCTCAACAACGAGGTTGGGTCGTGGATGTTCCGGTATCTGAGAATGCTGAACAGACCGAGCCTCAATTGGGCTGTCCGATTCAATTTTCACGTTCAAAAATGCAGTACGCTTTTATTGGTCAGGGCTTGGGTGAAGGTAAATGGTAGAAAATATGTGCATTTAATCACTGATTGTTAAAATATTGTACAGATCGTTAACATTTTGAATAAATTGTTATTTAAAAATCGGAGTAACCTTTTATAGACAATAACATAAAAGGTTACGTAAACATGACAATCTCTAAATCTATGATTGTTTCTTGTTTATCCGTTCTATCATTGAGTCTTTTTTCACATCATACTCAAGCAGCCGCAGCATTTGATCCAAATGGTCAGTGGATGTTTGGTGATTGGAACGGTCAACGCACTGCGTTACAGGAACAGGGTTATCAGTTTTCTGCAGGTTACACGGGTGAATTCGCAGGAGTTTTAGACTCCAAACAGCATTCTAGTCATGGCAGTGAATATACTGGACAGTTGGCTTTAGGCACGCATCTCGACCTAAATAAAATTTTAGGTTGGCAAGACACCGAAGCACAACTCACTTTAACTTATCGTGATGGTCAGTCGTTGTCGCAAACTGCAGATGGTTTGCAAGGACATTTAAGTTCTGCACAAGAAGTCTGGGGGCGTGGTCAAACTTGGCGCTTAACTGAATTGTGGATCAAAAAGAAATTTTTAGATCAAGCGCTCGATATTAAAGTCGGGCGTTTTGGTGAAGGTGCAGATTTCAACAGTTTTGATTGTGATTTCCAAAACTTAGCACTATGTGGTTCACAAGTCGGTAACTGGGTGGGTGACCAATGGTACAACTGGCCTGTAAGCCAGTGGGCATTGCGTGTCAAATATAACCTACAACCAAATCTTTATGCGCAAATCGGGGCATATGAATATAACCCTGAAAACTTGCAGCGCGGCAAAGGTTTTAACTTAAGTACTGATGGCTCTCATGGTGCGATTATTCCAGCAGAAGTGGTTTGGACACCAAAATTAGGCGAGCTAGCTTTAGCTGGTGAGTACCGTTTTGGCTATTACTACAGTACAGCGGATGCTGAAGAAATTGCGAATCCAGCGAAAACTTCACATAAGCAGGGTGGTTGGTTTACTGCCAAGCAACAGTTAACCCGTCATGATGGTCAATCTGATCGTGGTCTAACAGGTTTCGTCAATGTCACGGTGCATGATTCTAAAACCAACTCAGTCAAAGACATGCAAAATGTCGGTTTGATTTATAAAGGCTTACTTGATCAACGTCCCCAAGACGAACTTGCTTTGGGTGTTGCGCGTATTCATGCCAATGACAAAAACAACAGTTTATTGAATGAAGAATACAACACTGAATTGTATTACGGCATTCATGCGACTAACTGGCTAACCATTCGACCAAATATTCAATATGTACACCATGTGGGTGCATTGAAGAATGGCGATAAAACGTGGGTTGGCGGCATTAAGTTCCAAACTATTTTCTAATTCTACATTCGAAAAATTTTGCAGATTTGATTCATCTATTGGGTGAGATCTGCAAGGTTTTTCGTTGTGATTTGAACTCGACCATTTACAAGATTGATCGTCTTGTTGATGGACCTCAAAATACAAAAGATGCAAGGTGATCGTATGAATCAATCTGCTTCAAAATCGGGGCTTAGAACATTGACGGTAATAATTCTTGCCCTCATTGCATTGTTCTTGCTCGTTGGCGGTATCTGGCTCGCAGCAATCGGCGGGTCTTTTTATTATGTAATTGCTGGTGTGTTGTTGCTTATCGTAGCGGTGCAACTGTATAAGCGCGCATCTGGACCTTTATGGGTTTATGCAGCTTTGATGTTAGGCAGTGTGGTGTGGGGTGTTTGGGAAGTTGGTACTGACTTTTGGGCACTAGCACCACGTCTAGATATATTAGGTATATTAGGCTTGTGGCTTTTAGTTCCTGCGGTAACGCGAGGAATTGATAATCTGACCTCAAGTAAAGTTGCATTATCCTCTACTTTGGCGATTGCCATCGTGGTAATGGTGTATTCGATCTTTAATGATCCACAAGAAATCAATGGTGTGATCGAAACGCCGCAACCTGAACAAGCAAAAGCGCTTGAAGGGATTGCACCTGAGGATTGGCCAGCTTATGGTCGTAGCCAAGGTGGCGAGCGTTATTCTCCACTTGCACAGATTAATGACCAAAATGTCAAAGATTTGAAAGTTGCTTGGACTTTCCGTACTGGTGATTTTAGAACCGAAAATGATTCAGGTGAAACCACCAATCAGGTTACACCGATCAAAATTGGTAATAATCTGTTTATGTGTACGCCACATCAGCATTTAATTGCGATTGATCCTGCAACTGGTCAAGAAAAATGGCGCTTTGATCCAAAACTGAAAACGGATAAAACCTTCCAACACTTAACCTGTCGTGGTGTGATGTACTACGATGCGGATAATACCACCAAGTTTGCAACAAGCTTACAGGCTAAAAAATCAAGTTCGACAGAATGTCCGCGTAAAGTCTTTGTTCCTGTCAATGATGGTCGTTTGGTTGCGGTCAATGCAGATACGGGTAAAGCATGCTCTGACTTTGGTGACAATGGTGAAGTCGATTTACAAGCCTTTATGCCTTTTGCCTATCCAGGTGGCTATAACCCGACTTCACCGGGAGTGGTATCAGGTACAACTGTAGTGATTGCAGGCTCTGTGACAGATAACCACTCGAATAAAGAACCATCTGGTGTCATTCGTGGTTATGACGTAAATACAGGTAAATTGCTGTGGGCATTTGATACGGGTGCTGAAAATCCAAATGCATTGCCAGGTGAGGGTGGAACTTTTGTTCACAACTCTCCGAATGCATGGGCGCCACTTGCCTATGACGCAAAACTTGATATTGTCTACGTGCCGACAGGTGTGGGTACCCCTGATATTTGGGGCGGAGATCGTACTGAGTTAAAAGAGCGTTATGCCAACTCAATGCTCGCAATTAACGCAACCACAGGTAAGTTGGTCTGGCATTTCCAAACCACACATCATGATTTGTGGGATATGGATGTACCATCGCAACCTTCGCTCGCTGATATTCAAGATAAATCTGGTCAAACCATTCCTGCGATTTATGTATTAACAAAAACAGGTAATGTATTTGTGTTAGATCGCCGTACTGGTGAGACTGTTGTACCGATTAATGAGAAACCAGTACCGCAAACAGTGAAATGGGGACCACAAACCAAAGGTGAGTTTTACGCAAAAACTCAGCCGTTCTCTGACTTTAATTTAGCACCGAAAGATAAGTTAACTGATAAAGACATGTGGGGTGCCACGATGTTTGATCAGCTCATGTGTCGTGTGAAATTTAAACGTCTGAACTACGATGGTATTTATACGCCACCATCTGAAAATGGTACTTTAGTTTTCCCGGGTAACTTAGGTGTGTTTGAGTGGGGCGGCATGTCAGTCAATGCGGATCGTCAAGTTGCAGTCATGAATCCAATTGGCTTACCGTTTGTAAGTCGTTTAATACCAGCAGACCCAAATCGTCAAGCGGTTGCGCGTGGTGCGGGTACTGAACACGGTATGCAGCCAATGTATGGTACGCCTTATGGTGTTGATATTAGCCCGTTCCTCTCACCATTTGGCTTGCCATGTAAGCAACCAGGTTGGGGCTTTGTTGCTGGTGTCGACCTGAAGACCCATGATGTGGTTTGGAAGAAACGTATCGGTACGATTCGTGATAGTTTGCCAACATTATTCCAATTACCACCTGTGAAAATTGGTGTGCCAGGACTAGGCGGTCCAATGTCGACTGCGGGTAATGTGATGTTCGTAGCAGCGACACAAGATAATTATATTCGCGCATTTAATGTCAGTAATGGTGATAAGTTATGGGAAGCGCGTTTACCTGCGGGTGGACAAGCAACACCAATGACTTATGAAATTAATGGCAAACAATACGTGGTGATTATGGCTGGTGGACATGGTTCATTTGGTACAAAAATGGGTGATTACCTCGTTGCGTACGCATTGCCTTAAATCCCTCCCAGCCTCCCTTTCATAAAGGGAGGAGTTCCCCTCTTTATAAAAGAGGGGCTAGGGGAGATTGAAAGCCCAGATTCATCTGGGCTTTTTTTTGAGTCGTGATATAGGCTTATCAATAAAACAGTTATTAAATATGCAAAAAAAGCATTTTGTTGATGAAGGAAAGCTGGTTATGCTAGTCGCCTTTATCATGAATTTACTAGCCGTACGCCATGTATTTATATACTGATTTCGATCAACAATTGATTAATCAACGTGTTGCTCAGTTCCGTGATCAAACAGAACGCTATTTAGCGGGAAAATTGACTGAAGATGAGTACCGTCCATTACGTTTGCAAAATGGTTTATATGTGCAACGCTATGCGCCAATGCTGCGTATCGCTGTGCCGTATGGCTTAATGAATTCTAAACAGTTACGTAAAATTGCAGAAATTGCGACTGAATATGATCGTGGTTATGCTCACGTATCAACCCGTCAAAATATTCAATTGAACTGGCCTGCATTGGAAAATGTGCCTGATATTCTTGCTGAACTTGCAACTGTTCAAATGCATGCCGTTCAAACCTCTGGTAACTGTATCCGTAATACCACAACTGACCAATTTGCAGGTGTGGTTGCAGGTGAGGTTGCTGATCCACGTCCGACCTGTGAATTAATTCGCCAGTGGAGTACCTTCCATCCTGAGTTTGCCTTTTTACCTCGTAAATTCAAGATCGCTGTTTCTGCTTTAGAAGAAAAAGATCGCGCGGCAACTGCATTCCACGATATTGGTATTTATCTGGTACGTAATGAAGCGGGCGAAATGGGTTATAAAATCATGGTTGGTGGTGGCTTAGGTCGTACACCGATTATTGGTAATGTCATTCGTGAGTTTTTACCACGCGAAGATTTGATTGCTTATTTGGAAGCGACTTTACGTGTCTACAATTTACATGGTCGTCGTGATAACAAATACAAAGCGCGTATCAAAATTTTGGTAAAAGCATTAACGCCTGAAGTATTTGCACAAAAAGTTGAAGCTGAATTTGAACACACCCGTGAATCATTAAAGATTCAACCTGAAATATTGAAAAAACTAGATCAAGAATTTACGCCATTTGATTATCAAGCATTAGAAGACCAAGATTTTACTGCATTGTTTGCTGAGTATCCAAAATTCAAACAATGGTTTAACGTCAACACCAATGCCCATAAGGTTAAAGGTTATCGTATCGTGACGATTTCTTTGAAACGGGCAGGTATTGCACCAGGTGATGTGACTTCTGAAGAAATGAACTTAATCGCAGATTTAGCGGATAAGTATACTTTTGGTGAGTTCCGTACCACACACGAACAGAATATTTCACTGGTTGATGTTCCACAAAAAGATTTGTTCGAATTGTGGCAAACACTTGACCAGAACGATATGGCGCGTGCGCATATTGGTTTTATTACGGACATTATTTGCTGTCCAGGTGGTGATTTCTGTTCATTGGCAAATGCCAAATCGATTCCAATTTCAGAAGCGATTACACGTCGTTTTGATGACTTAGATACTGTTTACAATCTAGGTGAACTTGATCTGAATATCTCTGGTTGTATGAATGCCTGTGGTCATCACCATGTCGGTAATATCGGAATCCTCGGTGTCGATAAAAAAGGTGCAGAGTTCTATCAAATCACTTTAGGTGGTCATGCAGATCATGATGCATCGATTGGTGATATTTTAGGGCCATCTTTTGCTGCGGACGTTGTCCCTGATGTGATTGAAGAGATTTTGAATACTTATCTTGATCTACGTACAGAAGACGAGCGTTTTATCGATACCTATCGTCGTGTGGGGATTCAACCATTTAAGGAGCGTGCTTATGCTTAATACAACGCTACAAGTGCTTTCTAAAGATGGCACCATTGCCGACAATACTTATCAAGTCATCGCTGAAGATGGTGTGATTCCTCAAGGTGATGTGGTTGTAACAACTGCGCAAATCGATCAATTGGAAAATGTGCAAGGTAAAAAAGCACTTTATTTGACCGTGAATGATTCTCCTGAAACGAATCAATTTCCATTAAATGATTTTGATGCCATTTTCATTGAGTTTGCTGGTTTTAACGATGGTCGTGGTTATTCATTTGCTGCGTTATTGCGTCGTCAAGGTTACCAAGGTGAATTACGTGCGGTGGGTGATATCTTTAAGGATGTTTTAAATTATTTAAAACGCTCTGGATTCGATACCTTTGTCGTGAAAGAAGGTAAGGATATTCATGAAGCGGCTGCTGGGCTTCAAGATTTTACCAATCCTTATCAAGCTTCGACGGCTGTACCACAAGCGAGCTATCAGACTGGGGCATAAACCAGACGAAATAGAAAAAGCTGAACTACGGTTCAGCTTTTCTATGCTAAAGTTAAATTTTAACAACTCATAGAAGAATATGAATTTTAAAGAGATTATTGATGTCTTACAAAGTTCAAGAAAAATAGTCGTTACTTTGACAATTTCTTGTATGCTTATACTATTACAAGAAAAATATATTAGTTTATTTAATGTTGAGAGCAAAATAAAAAGTGCTACTTTTATTATATTGTTTCTTGGGCTTATTTTTTTATTGTGCGACTTTGTGGAGTATCTAAAAACAAAATATTCTGTTGCTCAAAGTTATAAAGTCACAAAAGAAGAGTACGAGGTTTTAAAAACTATCGGTCATCACTCAACTGAAATAATTTCTTTGAATAAGGATATTAATCCAACCACTTTACTTGAACTACGTTATATATTAGATAATCTTGTAGAAAAAGAACTGGTAGGACAAGGATTTAATGATGAATATTGGCTTACGAGAAAAGGTCGTAAAGTTCTAATGAAATATAGATAATTACATTATTTTCAAAAATAAATCCTGGGGTAGTGTGGTTACTTTTTGCGATTGCCGCTGATGTGCTATCTACATTTTATTCTGCAAAGGGCAATGGTTTAGTGAATAAACTCGATCAAGGCATTGCATTGATTTTGTACTTAATCTCTTTTGCGTGTGCTGCGATTGCTCTGAAATATATGCAGGCTGGGATTTTTATGTGCTGTGGTCGGGGCTTGGTGTTATTGCAACAGCTGCTTTGACTAAGGTCTTTTTAGGGCAGTATATTGATTTAGCGGGCTGGGTTGGCATTGGCTTTATTACGATTGGGCTTATGATTATCGTGCAGTATTTATTCCAATATTGATGTGTAGTCTTCATAGAAATAACGATGTATTTCTATGAAGTTATGTTTTATTGATTTAACTTACTCATCTAACTGACAGTTCACCATCCATTTCACCCCAAATTGATCGGTAAAAGCACCATACAGTGCGCCCCAAAAGGTCTGTTCTAGTGGCATTTCGATTTGGCCATTGACAGAAAGGGCATCAAATAAACGTTTAGCTTCATCCATTTCATCCGCATCTAAATTGATGGATATATAGTGATTATTCCCTTGCGTGAATATGCTGTTTGGGGCACAAAATTGATCATTGACGTCTGAAGCCATCAGTACCGTGAAGTCATTGATTGGTAAAGAGACATGGAGAATGGAATTTTTCTCCTCCTCAGTCAATGTCACACCTTCTTCAGGCGGTAAGTCACCATAGCGGCTGATCATTGCAAACTCACCACCAAAAACTGATTTGTAAAAATTAAATGCCTGCTCAGTTTGTCCTTGAAAATTTAAATAATGATTCAGTTGCATAAGATAGCTCCATTGTTGTTTTTTTATACAATGCATAACATAGCGGGAATTTAACGATTGGTTGATTATTATTTTGTAATTCTGAAAATAAAAGATCCTGCATGAAGCAAGATCTTTTATGAGATCGGTTAGAACTTAGATCAATTCGATCGCAACCGCCGTTGCTTCACCACCACCGATACAAAGTGCCGCAACACCTTTCTTACCGCCAGTACGTTTAAGCGCATGGATCAGTGTCAGGATGATACGTGAACCTGTAGAACCCACAGGGTGACCAAGTGCACATGCACCACCATTGATATTTACTTTCTCTGCATCGAGTTTGAAATCATCGATTGGACACATGGTGACCATCGCAAACGCTTCATTGATTTCCCATAGATCAACGTCTTGTGCATCCCAACCTGCCTTTTTCAAGGCTTTTTCGATTGCACCAACTGGCGCAATGGTAAATTCAGATGGATGTTGAGAGTTTGAAGCCGTTGCTATGATTTTTGCTAAAGGTTGTAAACCACGTTGAGCAGCAACATCACTTGATGTTAATACTAAAGCAGATGCACCATCAGAAATTGAGCTGGCATTTGCTGCTGTGATCGTTCCATCTTTTGCAAAAGCAGGTTTTAAACTTGGAATTTTATCAATTTTTGCATTTAATGGTTGTTCATCTTGATCAACCACAACATCGCCTTTACGGCTCGATACGGTGACTGCAACGATTTCATCTTTGAAATAGCCTTCAGTAATGGCTTTTTGTGCACGCTTCAATGAACGGATAGCAAAGTCATCCATTTGCTCACGTGTATAATTGCGCTTGTTTGCCATATCTTGCGCAAATGAACCCATCAAACGACCCGTCTCAGCATCTTCTAAACCATCCAAGAACATGTGGTCTTTAATTTCACCATGTCCCATGCGATAACCGGCACGCGCTTTTGGTAAAACATAAGGTGCGTTGGTCATTGACTCCATACCGCCCGCAACAACGATTTCTGCACTGCCAGCTTTAATCATATCGGCTGCTTGCATGACGGCTTTCATGCCTGAACCACACAGTTTATTGATGGTCACGGCACCTGTAGAGTCTGGCAGACCTGCTTTACGCATTGCTTGGCGAGCAGGGCCTTGTTTTAAGCCTGCTGGTAAAACGCAACCCATGATGACTTCTTCTACATCAGTGGGTTGTAGGCCTGAGCGAGCAATTGCTTCTTTAATTGTGATTGCACCTAATTCAGGTGCAGTTGCGCTTGATAATGCACCTTGGAAGCCGCCCATTGCTGTACGAGCGCCGTTGACAATTACGATGTCAGTCATTATGTGTCTCCAGACTTTATAGTTTGTAGCAAATAATTCGTTTGCAGAGAATGTTCAAAACCTATGCAGTATAGTAAAAAAAAGCAATGAAGAAAGTGTTTTACATCGCTTAAGCTAGACTGAACAGTTCTTAGCAAGTGGCTAGAGGTTCAGGGGTAATTTGACCCATTTGGCTTAATTTTATTCGCGTATGATATTTGGGGGAATTTGCACAATAAAAGAAACTACCATTTGAACCTCTCGGTAACCCACTATCGCCTTGGAACGTAATCGAATTGATTCTTAGTGTACCTCTCCAGTCTAAGCTTCCATATTTATAGTTAAGTGATGTGGCATAGAGGAGGGTCTCACTGGGATCACGTTGTCGATTGTTATTTGTATCAATGAAGCTTATAAATCCTTTATTCCAATCCCGATCACAGGTCAATAAATCTTGACTTGCGCACAGCGTCACATTTCTTCGGTAGGTTTGTGCATCAGATTTTGATTTTTGTATATGAATTGTGAGTGTTCTTTTGAGTTGAATGGCTTCATTTGACATCATTAAGTCATTAAAATGGGGTAGACTGAGACACACTAAAATTGCAAAAATTGCGATACACGTGATTAATTCACTGATTGTGAGACCTAAAATTTTAAACATTGTTTGACCCATATAATATTTCTGTAATTTTTTTATTAACAAAGTGTTAAGTAACGGCTGTATTTATTCGGTTAAGTTTAGTATTTAGACAAACTAATGATTACTTCGTACTGCAAAGACTGCTAAAATCAAAGACAGTGAACAATAAGCTATTCTCTCTATCGCTTTGAATTAAAAATTACTGAACTACAACGGAAATTGTAAGAAAATTTGTCAATAATTTACGAGGTTAAGGTTATCAAGCACTTGGAAAATTCATCAAGTGTTTGTATGATTCAAAGTGAAGTGAATAGCTTAAAAAAAATACTGTAGAACATACCTTGTTCTCAGGGGCCAAAAATCATAGGCTGAGCTTGAACAACAAACAATTGTTATCTCTGGAGGATATCCATGAAATTGAGTCGTATCGCACTTGCTATGCTTGTTGCTGCTCCCTTAGCTGCTGCTAATGCGGGCGTAACAATTACTCCATTATTGCTTGGTTACACATTCCAAGACACTAAGCACAACAATGGTGATAAGCACTTAACTAACGGCGGCGAATTACAAGACGATTTATTCGTTGGTGCTGCTATTGGTGTGGAATTAACACCTTGGTTAGGTTTTGAAGTTGAATATAACCAAGTTAAAGGCGACGTAGATAGCGCTGCTGCTAACTCTGAATATAAGCAACAACAAATCAACGGTAACTTCTATGTTACTTCTGATTTGATCACTAAAAACTATGACAGCAAAATCAAACCTTATGTTTTATTAGGTGCTGGTCACTATAAATACTCGTTCACCGATGCAACTGACATTCAGTTAGGTCGTAATGGTCGTGGTTTGAAAGAAGAAGGTACTTTAGGTAATGCTGGTATCGGTGCTTTCTGGCGCTTGAACGATGCTTTGTCTCTTCGTACTGAAGCTCGTGGTACTTATAACATCGATGAAGACTTCTGGAACTATACAGCTCTTGCTGGTTTAAACGTAGTTCTTGGTGGTCACTTGAAGCCTGCTGCGCCAGTCGTAGAAGTTGCTCCAGTTGAACCAACTCCAGTTGCTCCACAGCCACAAGAGTTGACCGAAGATCTTAACATGGAACTTCGCGTATTCTTTGATACAAACAAATCAGACATCAAGCCACAATACAAGTCTGAAATTGCGAAAGTAGCAGAGAAGTTAGCTGAGTACCCGAATGCGACTGCTCGTATTGAAGGTCACACAGATAACACTGGTCCACGTGCATTAAACGAACGTTTATCATTGGCTCGTGCAAACTCAGTTAAATCATCACTTGTAAATGAATACAATGTTGATGCATCTCGTTTGTCTACTCAAGGTTTCGCTTGGGATCAACCGATTGCTGACAACAAAACTAAAGAAGGTCGTGCTATGAACCGTCGCGTATTCGCTGCGATTTCTGGTAGCCGTACTGTTTTAGTTCAACCAGGTCAATAATTTCAAGTCATTGAAATTATAAAAAAGCGACTCATTTGAGTCGCTTTTTTTATGGATATAAACGTTTTGTGGTATTGATGTAAAAGTAAACATAATGGCTAAAAAACTAGAATAATCTTGTCTTAATGCTGGATAGATTGTGAGGACTACTTAGTTTTATTAAAAAAAATTATGATATCTTGTTAATGTTTTGATTAAAAAGTGATAATCTCTCACAGCTTTATTGGGTATTGTCAGATTAGCGTTTTCTAGATTTTTGGAAGAGAAATAAGTCGTTTTCTGTGGCTGCTAGCTAAATGGTATTAAATACTTGGAAAATTGACTGGGTATTTGTATGATTCAACATAAAGTGAATACCTGAAAAAGATACAACAAGGCTATTTCTCAGTATTCAAAATTGATTAAGTTTAGAAAACAAACAAATTTTTTTTTGGAGGTTATCCATGAAATTGAGTCGTATTGCACTTGCTATGCTTGTTGCTGCTCCTTTAGCTGCTGCGAATGCCGGCGTAACTATAACGCCATTATTACTTGGTTATACAATGTTTGATACTGAACATAACAACCGTGGTGATAAAGGTCAATTAACACCAAGTCCAGAACTTGAAGATGATTTATTTGTTGGTGCTGCGATTGGTGTTGAAGTAACACCTTGGTTGGGCGCTGAAGTTGAATACAGTCAAATCAAAGGCGATACAAGTACCAATAACGACTATAAAGGTCGTAATATTGCTGCTAATGCTTATGTAACATCTGATTTGATCACTAAAAACTATGATAGCAAAATCAAGCCATACGTATTAGCTGGTGCTGGTCACTACAAATATGAAGGTGATGACATCTATGGTGGTAAGCAAGAAGGTACATTAGCAAATGCTGGTGGTGGTGTATTCTGGCGCTTGAACGATGCTTTGTCTCTTCGTACAGAAGCTCGTGGTACTTATCATTTTGATGAGAAATTCTGGAACTACACAGCACTCGCTGGTTTAAACGTGGTTCTTGGTGGTCACTTGAAGCCTGCTGCGCCAGTCGTAGAAGTTGCTCCAGTTGAACCAGCTCCAGTTGCTCCACAGCCACAAGAGTTGGTCGAAGATCTTAACATGGAACTTCGCGTATTCTTTGATACAAACAAATCAGACATCAAGCCACAATACAAGTCTGAAATTGCGAAAGTAGCAGAGAAGTTAGCTGAGTACCCGAATGCGACTGCTCGTATTGAAGGTCACACAGATAACACTGGTCCACGTGCATTAAACGAACGTTTATCATTAGCTCGTGCTAACTCAGTTAAATCATCACTTGTAAATGAATACAACGTTGATGCATCTCGTTTGTCTACTCAAGGTTTCGCTTGGGATCAACCGATTGCTGACAACAAAACTAAAGAAGGTCGTGCTATGAACCGTCGCGTATTCGCTGCGATTTCTGGTAGCCGTACTGTTTTAGTTCAACCAGGCCAATAATTTCAAGTCATTGAAATTATAAAAAAGCGACTCATTTGAGTCGCTTTTTTTATTGTCGATACCTTGTAAATATTCATTTTACTTCTCCTCAGTTTGAGTCGTTTGATCAAAGGCTATGTCTACCACACACCTTTATTCAATTGTTGTTTGGCTTGTTGACGATCGCGACGATGTTGTGCGCGTGGCTTTTCTGTTTCGTGAATCCCTCCTTTCTTTAGTAAAGGGGACAAAGCTACAGGATTGCGAACTTTGATTTTTGGCATCTCTTTCAGTTTCATTTGATTATCCTTTGATACATAAAATTTGTTTAAGTGTATGCACGATTTCGATCAGTTCTGATTGGTTTGCCATCACTTGATCAATATCTTTATATGCGCTTGGGATTTCATCAATCACTCCCGCATCTTTGCGGCATTCAATGCCTTGGGTTTGTTGAATAAGATCCTCTTGGCTAAACAGTAACTTCGCTTTATTGCGACTCATTTTCCGTCCAGCACCATGTGAACATGAGCAGAACGATTCAGGATTGGCCTTGCCTTTGACAATATAAGAGCGTGCTCCCATTGAACCAGGGATAATGCCTAATTCGTCTAAACCTGCTCGAATTGCTCCTTTTCGAGTAATGAATAGATCTTCACCAAAGTGATTTTCCCGACTGACGTAGTTGTGGTGGCAATTAATCGCTTCCTTGGTCATTTGAAAGGGTGGTAGAAGTGGACGGATCGCTTCTAGGATTAACCGCATCATTTCGCGACGATTTTCATAAGCATATTCTTGTGCCCATTGCACGGCTTCCACATAGTCATCAAAGCTGTTGGAACCTTCGGCAAAGTAACTTAAATCTTTGTCTGGAACATGACCAAAACGATGCTGAGCTTCTTTCTTCGCCAGTTCAATAAAGTATGTGCCAATCACATTACCTAAGCCTCGGCTACCCGAGTGTAACATCACCCAAACGTCCTGATTTTCATCTAAGCACAGTTCAATAAAGTGATTACCTCCACCCAACGTACCGAGCTGTTTCTGCCACGTCGCGTCAAACTTTCTTAACATCCGCACCAAGCCTGGATGTTTTTTGATAATGGGTTGTAAGCGCTTTTCCAAAGGAATAATGCTCGAAGCTTTGGCTTTGATCTGTTTATGCAGTTCAAAACCCACAGGAACTTTACGTTCGATTGCATGTCGCAATGGTGCAAGGTGATCTGGCAATTGTGATGCTTTTAGATTGAGTCGAATCGCATTCATACCGCAGCCAATATCTACCCCGACTGCCGCAGGAATAATTGCGTGTTGTGTGGGAATGACACTACCAACAGTTGCGCCTTTACCGACATGTACATCTGGCATGACGGCAATATGTGAATACACAAATTGCAGTTGTGCCATTTTTTTGAGTTGTTCAATGCTTTCACTATCAATGTCGTTGGTGAAGATTTTCACTGGAACGCCATATAGAGCATCAGCATTTAGTATTTTTTGTATGCCCATTTTCTTATCTCGGTCATTTTATTTTTTTGTCCGAATAGGCATAAAAAAACCTAGCGAATGCTAGGTTTAAATAGACATTCGGACAAGTGATCATGAAGATTTACCACTTGTCCGTGAGGTGACAGTGCCAAATCTTACAATGTGTTTCCTAGTTGTAATGGCATGTGTCGTCCTCCTATATAATAGTGCCGTTGAAAATATGAGCAGAGATTCTACTCATATTTGCTGTTCAGTCAAGTATAAATCAATGATTTATTCACCTGCTTTCACATTCATATCTTTATAAGCGATTAGTTTGGTCTTGTGCTTCCACTTATAACCAAGCCAGATTGCCAAAAATAGAGGAATACTGATATAGGTAGATAAAACTCCAAGCCAATCAATTTTTCCACCGAGCACAGCCTCATAGTTTTGACCAAGGATGATGATTGAGCAAAGAATAAATGCAAACCACGGTGCAAATGGGAAGAACTTGGCGCGATAGGCGAGGTCTTCCAGCTTGTAGCCTTGTAAAATATATCCTTTACGGAAACGATAGTGTGAAATCGCAATCCCTAACCAGACAATAAAGCCACACATGCCTGACATATTGAGCAACCAGTTAAAGACTTGCTTTTCGCCCATAAAGGTTGTCAAAAAACATAATGCAGCAACGGCAGTTGTCGCATACAGTGCATTCATCGGTACGCCACGACGATCAAGTTTGGAGAAGAGTTTAGGCGCTCTTCCTTCACGTGCCATATTCCATAACATACGAGTCGAAGAATACATGCCTGAGTTACCGGCAGACAAAATCGCACTGAGAATGACCGCATTCATCAAACTGGCTGCAAAAGCAAAGCCTGCTTTTTCATACAGTAAGGTGAAAGGTGATAACGCAATATCTTCACTTGCGGCAGCTTTTAATAGCATTGGATCATCGTAGCTGACCAGTGTACCAATGATGAAAATACACAGAATATAGAATAACAGGATACGCCAAAAAATCTGTTTGATTGCCAAAGGAATGGTTTTCTTCGGATCTTTTGATTCACCCGCAGCGACCCCGACCATTTCTGTACCTTGGAAAGAGAATCCCGCAATCATTGCCACACCAATCATGGCTTGCAGACCACCTACAAAGGGCGCGTCTTGATAGGTCCAATTGGAAAAAGCGGCAACATTTGGCGTGAGCATGATTTTAACAATCATGGCAATACCAATGATAATAAAGACGATGATTGCAATCACTTTGATCATGGAGAACCAGAACTCGCTCTCACCAAAGCCTTTAACTGTTAACGAGTTGATCCCAAAAATAATCGCAAGGAAAATCGCACTCCAGTAAAAACCGGGAAGATCTGGGAACCAGAATTTCATGATGAATTGTACAGCGACAAGTTCAAAAGCAACGGTGATGGCCCAGTTATACCAATAATTCCAACCTAAGGCGAAACCAAAGCCATGCTCAACATAACGACTACCATAAGTGAAGAATGCACCTGATGTTGGGGTGTGTGTCGCCAATTCGCCTAAACTGGTCATCAAGAAATAAATCATCAGACCAATCAATGCATAGGCCAGCAATGCACCACCGGGGCCAGCATTTGCAATGGTGGAGCCTGAAGCAAGGAATAAGCCAGTACCAATTGATCCACCAATGGCAATCATATTGAGGTGGCGAGCGCCGAGCTTACGCTGAAGGTGTTGGGGAGCAGATGTATCGCTCATAAAAATTCCTTAAACTTTATATTTCGCACTGGCATATAGAACCTTGAACCCTTGTTGGTCAGTTTTGATGACACATTGACCAAAGCTTTGTTCAATAAGTGGCTGATAATTCAAAAAACGATTTGCGACGATCCATAATTCACCTGAACGTTTTAGGTGTGATTTTGCAAGCTTGCATAGCGCTTCGCTGGCATCGTAATCGGTATAGATTCCCTGATGGAAAGGCGGATTGCTGACAATCGCAGCCAAATCTTTGGGTGCATCACCAAAGCCTGTTACAGGTTGAAGGTGTAACTGATCTAAATTCAGCCCATTTCGCTGAAACGTCATTTCAGTTGACCGTAATGCAAATGCATCAATATCAAGCGCAAAAATTTGTTGCTGTGGATTTAGTTTGGCCAAATATGCACTAATAATCCCAGCACCGCAGCCAAAGTCGGCAATCTTACCCGATTTTACTTGATCAAGGTAAGGAACTAATACGGCCGTTCCAATATCCAAATGATCTTGGCTAAATACACCGGGCAGTGCGCAAACTTCTAAACGATCTTGATTCACTTGTACGGTATAGGTTTTTAACCAGTGATCTAGTGGTTTCAATTGTTCAGTTTTTTCAATTTTCATGTGCCAAAGTTGACAGTGACGTGCACTATCTAATTTCTGTGTTTGACCATACTGCTGTAATTGTTTTGCTGCACGTTCAACCCCACCTTTTTTCTCACCAACGAGAAAAACGTGCTGACCTTGCTGTAAATGGCTCACCACCACATGCAGAATATAGTTCAACAATTCCTTTGATTTAGGCACAAAAATAATGACTTGTTCAAAGACAGCTTTGGGAAATTCAACTGAGAAATGTGATGAAATTCCAGCATTTAAAAAGCCTTGATGCTCAGCAAAGTTCCAAGTCCATACAGATGCTTGTGCTTGGCTTGGTAGTTCTTTGGCGAGTTGATCATTCGGGGCATTAATCAATAAGATATGCCCATTTAAATAATCTTGTTGACGTAAGACGACTTCACTACGTGGATCCATATTGATCTCTCATCAAAACAAAACCCAGTCGTGAAACTGGGTAAGTGTCGAGGTTGGATGATTATTTATGCGTTTCAGGTAAAACTATATTTAAAATCAAAGCGGCAATACCGCCTGTTGCGACACCAGAACTAAAAATATTTTTAAATAATTCAGGTAGGTGTTCAAGAATCTGTGGAACTTGTGCAACCCCTAGACCTAAAGCTAGAGAAATTGAAATGATCAATAATGCACGACGATCCAAATGAATACCTGACAGGATGTTGATGCCAGAAGCTGCAACAGCACCGAACATAACCATCACAGCACCACCTAAAACAGCTTGAGGGACCGCTTGGATCACAGCTGAAACAGCAGGGAATAACCCTAAAATGACCAGCAGAGCAGCAATCCAAAGACCGACATATCGACTCGCGACACCTGTGAGCTGAATCACCCCATTATTTTGGGCAAAAACAGAACTCGGGAAAGTATTGAAGATACCTGCTAAGAATGAATTTGCACCATTGACCAGTACGCCACCTTTAATTCGCTGCATCCAAATCGAACCATCAACGGGTTGATTTGAAATTTTACTGGTTGCAGTGACATCGCCAATCGCTTCAAGTGAAGTGACTAAATAAATAAATGCCATTGGAATAAATAAGCTCCAAGAAAAGCTTAAACCAAAATGCATCGGGGTAGGAACTTGCACAAGCGGTGCATCATTTAAAACAGAAAAATCTAAATGCCCCATAAATCCTGCAAGAATATAACCGATCACCAAGGCGATCAAAATTGCTGAACTTTTCACCCAAATAATACGAATACGATTCAGCAAAATAATGATGCCAAGTACGGTACATGACATGATTAAATTATCAGTATTGGCGAATGTTTGATTCTGCATCGCGGTATAACCACCACCCATGCTAATCAAACCTTCTTTAATCAAGGTCAAACCAATCAGCAGAACCACGATACCTGTAACCAAAGGCGTAATCAGTCTTTTGACCCAAGGTAAAATGCGTGAAACACCCATTTCGATAAATGAACCTGCAATCACAACCCCGAAAATGGCAGCCATCACTTGTTCAACAGGCGTGCCAGCAGCCACCATTGCACTACCAATACCAATGATTGGACCAATAAAATTAAAACTTGTCCCCTGAACAATTAATAATCCCGCACCGAAAGGCCCTACTTTTTTACACTGTAAAAAAGTAGCAATGCCTGAAATGATGAGAGACATCGATAAAATCATATTGGTGTCTTCACGAGAAACACCAAGTGCGAGACAAATCAGTAATCCGGGGGTAATAATCGGGACTAAAATGGCTAAAAGATGTTGCAAAGCGGCTAAAAATGCAACAAAAGGTTTCGGGCGATCATTCAGCCCGTAAACAAGATCGAGCTGTTGCTGAGGTAGGGGTTTCGACATGGGAGCATAAAAAAGCGATAAGCATTAGTGGAATATTCTAATAGAGTTGGACTATTTTACCAACGATTCGATTGCAATTCGTCAGAAAAAAAGTTGTCTGTCAATAAACTGTCACTACTAAAGCGTAATATTTTTCTGTATAATTTGCCCTCAAATTTAAAGCGTATTGAATTATACATGTCAGATATTAAAACTCTCCGTAACATTGCCATTATTGCGCACGTCGATCATGGTAAAACGACTCTTGTAGACAAACTTTTACAACAATCAGGTGCTCTTGGTGATCGCGCAGGCGAGATTGAACGTGTTATGGATTCTAACGCGCTTGAGTCTGAACGTGGTATTACCATTCTTGCAAAAAATACTGCAATCAAATGGTTAGATGCACGCACAAACACTGAGTATCGCATCAACATCGTTGACACCCCGGGACACGCCGATTTCGGTGGTGAAGTAGAACGTGTCTTGTCGATGGTCGATTGCGTATTACTTTTGGTTGATGCACAAGAAGGTCCAATGCCACAAACTCGTTTTGTGACACAAAAAGCCTTTGCGCGTGGTTTGAAGCCAATCGTGATTATCAACAAAGTTGACAAGCCAAGCGCACGTTGTGACTGGGTTATCGATCAAGTATTTGATTTATTTGATAACCTTGGTGGTTCTGACGAACAGTTAGACTTCCCAATCGTTTATGCATCAGGTCTTCGTGGTGTTGCTGGTCCTTCACCTGAAGAACTTGCTGACGATATGACCCCATTGTTCCAAACCGTTGTAGATATCGTTGAGCCACCAGCAGTAGATGTTGATGGTCCATTCCAAATGCAGATTTCTTCACTTGACTATAACAGTTTTGTTGGTGTAATCGGTGTTGGTCGTATTCAACGTGGTTCAGTTAAATTGAACACACAAGTAACTGTAATCGATAAAGAAGGTAAGACGCGTAATGGTCGTATCTTAAAAATTATGGGTTACCATGGTTTAGAACGTGTTGATATTACCGAAGCAAACGCTGGTGACATCGTTTGTGTAACTGGTATCGATGCACTTAACATTTCTGACACCATTTGTGATCCGAAAGCTGTTGAAGCTTTACCACCATTGTCTGTCGATGAACCAACTGTTTCGATGACATTCCAAGTAAACAACTCACCGTTTGCGGGTAAAGAAGGTAAGTTTGTAACATCACGTAACATTCGTGAGCGTCTTGATCGTGAATTGATTCATAACGTTGCACTTCGTGTAGAAGATACTGACAGTCCAGACCGTTTCAAAGTGTCTGGTCGTGGTGAGCTTCATCTTTCTGTATTGATCGAAAACATGCGTCGTGAAGGCTTTGAAATGGGCGTATCACGTCCACAAGTGATCATGAAAGAAATCGATGGTGTGAAACACGAGCCATTCGAAAACGTGACTTTTGATGTTGAAGAACAGCATCAAGGTTTCGTTATGGAACAAATGGGTTTCCGTAAAGGCGAAATGACCAATATGGAAGTTGACGGCAAAGGTCGTATGCGTATTGAGGCAACTGTTCCTTCACGCGGTTTGATTGGTTTCCGTTCAGAATACCTAACCATGACTTCTGGTACGGGTATCATGACGTCAAGCTTCTCGCATTATGGCCCTGCAAAACAAGGTACTGTCGCACAACGTCAAAACGGTGTTCTAGTTTCTATGGTTCAAGGCGTATGCTTGGGCTATGCATTGTTCACATTGCAAGACCGCGGTCGTTTATTCGCTAAGCCACAGCTTGAAGTCTATGAAGGTATGATCGTAGGTATTAACTCACGTTCTGACGACATGGCTGTTAACCCAACTAAAGCGAAACAGTTAACCAACGTACGTGCATCTGGTACAGACGAAGCGTTAACGTTAGTTCCTGCAATTGAATTCACGCTTGAACAGGCACTTGAATTCATTGAAGATGATGAATTAGTTGAAGTAACACCTAAATCTATTCGTATTCGTAAACGTTATCTTACTGAAGGCGAACGTAAGCGTAACCGTGGTAAATAATTTTTCTTAACAGAAAAGTGAAAAACCGCTAAATTTATTTAGCGGTTTTTTTTATTGCAAAAAATAAAACAACGAGCGTGCTTAAATTCATCTTTTT
This sequence comes from Acinetobacter sp. 3657, assembly GCF_031456775.1. Classification (NCBI taxonomy): domain Bacteria; kingdom Pseudomonadati; phylum Pseudomonadota; class Gammaproteobacteria; order Moraxellales; family Moraxellaceae; genus Acinetobacter; species Acinetobacter sp. 3657. The sequence continues at coordinate 122,623 of NZ_JAVDVH010000002.1, forward strand.
ATTAAAATAAAATATGTTGTTAAAGTGTGAAATAACTTTCATTTTTTTGAAAAAATATTAAATTATCAACTATATGGCTGGTCGCTGTGCCTGTGTAATAAACAATGCAAAAACAGGGCACGACAAAATTCAACTCTGGAGAGTTAAGATGAGTATTATTCAAGAATTTAAAGAATTTGCTGTAAAAGGCAATGTAATGGATCTCGCCATTGGTGTGATCATCGGTGGGGCTTTTGGTAAAATCATTGATTCAATGGTCAAAGATCTTTTGATGCCAATTATCTCATGGATATTGGGTGGCGATGTCGACTACACCAACTGGTTTGTCGTATTGGGAGACAACCCGAATAGTATTAGCAATCTTGCAGCAGCCCAAGAAGCCGGTTTAAATGTGTTTGCGTATGGTAATTTCATTACTGTATTTATTAACTTCTTATTATTAGCATGGGTGGTTTTCTTATTAGTTAAGGTGATGAACCGTTTACGCAAACAAGAAGAAGCTGCACCAGCAGAACCAGCGCCAACACCAGAAGATGTTCAATTGTTACGTGAAATCCGTGATGAGCTAAAAAAACAGGGCTAAATTAGCTTTAAACAAAAAACGGCACTTAAGATGCCGTTTTTTATGGCTATTCGTTTCGGGGAGAGCTGGCGATATAGATTTGATGGTCATTTAAGCATCTAGGAAAATAGCCAACTTCATTCTAAGATGCTATGCAAATATGAGGGAGAAAGAGACAAAAATGAATCGATTGTTCGTCTACGGTACTTTATGTCCAAATCGAGAAAATGCGCATATTCTCGGTGAAATTGGGGGAGACTGGCAGCAAGCCTTTGTACATGGCACAGTACATATTTTGGATTGGGGACCAGATAAAGGCTTACCTGCAATTGTATTAAACCAAAAAGATGCTTTGGTAGCAGGCTACTTATTTAGCACTGAAAAATTACAAGAAAATTGGCAAATGCTAGACGATTTTGAAGGGATGCAATACCAGAGGGTGCAGACCGAAGTACATCTAATTTCGGGTGAAAAAATGCTGGCATGGACCTATGTGATGAAAGCGCAAGACTGAAAATGATTTCAGTCTAAACACAATGGAAAATTATTTCAGTTTCTGGGTGCTTAAATTTAAGCCCAATTCTGATTACCTCACCCCATCCATAAGGAATTTGATTTCGATTAAGTGGAAACCAAACTGGCTTTTGATGGGTCCATGTAAAATACGTTCCGCAGCACTGAAAACCAGTTTATCGATCACAGGGACAAGCTGTCCTTTTTTAACTTCGCCTAGCTCACCGCCACGCTTTGCAGAGTTGCAGGTCGAGTATTGTTTGGCAATTTTTGAAAAATCAGCACCCGATTGGATGCGTTTTTTCAGTTGCTCAGCCATATCTTTATCTTTGACTAAGATATGTCGAATAATAGTTGTTTGTATGTGGTTGAGAGTGCGCCAATATACTTGAAAAATCATCTAGTTTGCTGATCTACATAATATAAAAATTTTTCTAAGAAAAATGGGCTATTTTTTTTACGTTATAACATTTCAAATTTAAAAATAAATTTTTTTTGTAACTTTGAGCATTTAAATCAAAGAAAGAAAATCTTTTGTGAGGGCATTCACATTAATAATTTATGTCATATCTAGACAATAAATGGCAGTCGCTGTTTAATTTTTAACTATTGATTGTGTACGGATTGTAAACGCAATTTAATTCAAGCAAATAAATAGAAGTGAACAGAGCTATGAATAATAAGATGAAAGTTATCTTAAGTATTGTCATTGTGTTTGGTTTGGTGATTGCACTGGTTGTTTATTTTAAACCAACTAACGAAACGTCAGTTTCGGTCAATATGTATCCAACAGATACAACATCGCAAAGTGCTCCAAACGATCAAAATGCCTTCGAAAGTCATCCAACTCAGTTAGCTTCTAATGTTGAACAGGCTGCCACTAGTACTTCGGGTGACAATGAGTTGGTTGATACTAAAAGTGATATGAGCATTCAACCGATTGATCCAGAAACCGATGTAGGCAACCAAATTATTGAACCAAATTGATCAACATAATTTGTTAAAACAAGCAAAAAAAAAGGAAAATGTTTATGATTTACAAAAAGATTCTGTTAGCGCTATGCATGGGGTTATCCTTTGGGGCTAGTAATGTACAAGCGCAAATTTCACCGCAGGCTGCAAATGCGCAATTGAGTAATGCTGCTAAACAAAAAATTCAACAGGGTAAAATTGACATCAATGCATTATTACAAAATGCATCGAATGACCTGATTATTGAATATTATAACGATGCAGACCAAAATTTGACTGCGGCACAGTTAAGGAAGTATTTCCAACAACAAAAACAAATGATATCTAATCAATTTGCACAACAAAACTCGGGTGTTCAGTTGTTGCGTGATTACAATGCCTTACCTATTAGTTTTTATCGTATACAAAATCGTAATGCGTTGGTTAATTTATTAAATAATCCAAATGTCAAAGCGGTCTATCCGAACCGTGTATCCAAAGCCATATTGTCACAGAGTTTAAACCAAATTGGTCAACCTGTAGCCAAAAGTAAAGGCTTTACAGGTGCGGGTACAACAGTTGCAGTTTTAGATACAGGTGCAAATTATAGACATCCCGATCTAGGAAGTTGTACTGCACCTGGCACGCCAGCTAGTTGTCGAGTCAGCTATGCACTTGATTTTGCACCAGAAGATAACTCATTGGATGACAATGGTCATGGTTCAAATGTATCTTCAATTGTTGCTGGTGTTGCATCTGAGGCTAAAATTGTTGCTCTTGATGTATTTCGTGGCGGAAGTGCCTATGATAGCGATATTATTTCGGCTTTAAACTGGGTGACGAATCAAGCGGAAACTCTTAATATCAAGTCGGCTAATTTGAGTTTGGGTAATTCAACAAGATATTCATCAACTTGTACTTCTTCATCGTTGACTAATTCATTCCAAAAATTACGTAATGTGGGCGTAATCCCTGTGGTTGCTTCTGGTAATGATGCTTATACCAATGGTATCTCATATCCAGCATGCACAGCTGGTGCAGTCAGTGTTGGCGCTGTTTATGATGCAAATGTTGGAGGACGGGGTTATCAAAATTGCTCAGATCAGTCGACCTATATGGATAAAGTAACTTGCTTCAGTAATAGTGCATCAAATTTAACTTTATTGGCGCCAGGAGCACCGATTACGGCAGGAGGGTATACCCAAAGTGGTACATCCATGGCAGCTCCACATGTTGCGGGCGCAGTTGCTGTGTTGCTTGCAAATAATGCCTTACCAAATGCTAGCTTAGATGACATTGTAAACCGTTTGAAGAATACAGGAACATTGGTGACCGATCATCGTACGAATCAACGTTTTCCTCGTCTGAACTTGAGTGCAGCAGTTGATGGTTTAACATCTTCAACACCAACACCAACACCAACACCAACACCAACACCAACACCAAAGCAGGTGTGTACTAACTATTTCTTCTTTACAATCTGCCAGTATGTATAAATTGAACGAAGTGAAATAGTTGAATGAGTGGCAACTGATATTTTATAAGTTGCCATTTTTTATAGATTCTGGTGCCAACTTTTACAAGTTCTTTAAACTTGCTTTGAATCGATTGCTTGTGGTGATACTACTGCAATTGTTCTTTCGGCTATCCGAGATTAAAGCATTATACAAGCCTGTGTGTTTTTAGGATTGGTATTGGTTATTGACTCACATTCTAAATTTGATTTCGATCAAGTGGAAACCAAACTGACTTTTAATCGGACCATGTAAGACGCGTTCAGCAGCGCTGAAAACCAGTTTATCGATCACAGGAACAAGCTGTCCTTTTTTGACTTCGCCTAACTCGCCACCACGTTTGGCTGAATTACAGGTTGAATATTGCTTCGCAATTTTTGAAAAATCAGCACCAGAATGGATACGTTTTTTCAATTGTTCAGCCATGTCTTTATCTTTGACTAAGATATGTCGAACAATAGCAGTTTTCATGCGTTGTTCTCCTTTAAAAAAAACTATGCTTTTTTCAGTTTCAATGGTTGGCATTGTGGGCAAAAAACACTTGCACGCTGTCCCAGTTTTAGGTTCTCTAAGGTCGTCTCACAGTTAACACACATCTCGCCAGCTCGACCATATGCCAAAAGGGTTTGTTGAAAATAACCATTTTCACCCATCGCATTGCTATAGTCACGTAAAGTCGAACCACCTAAATCAATGGCTTGTTGCAAGATTCGTTTGACTTCAATCACCAACTTTTCCACTTGAACTTTGGTTAAGGTTGACGCAGGTTGTGCCGGATGAACGCCGATATTAAATAGGCTTTCAGTCGCATAAATATTGCCTACACCGACCACGATATGATTATCCATTAAAGCAATTTTAATGCCGACATTTTTTTTGCTTAGTTTTTCCAAAAGATATGACGAATTAAAATCATCACTTAATGGCTCAGGGCCAAGTGTGTCAATGAGCTTAGTTTGATTGTTTTGATCTAACCAAAGAATACAGCCAAAGCGACGAGGATCATGATAGCGGAGCTGAAAATCTTCAAAATCAATCACCAGATGGTCGTGTTTTCTTAGTTCATCACTCGGCTGGCACAGCCGAAAACTTCCAGACATACCCAGATGCCAAAGCATTTGATCATGTTCAAATTCAGCTAAAATATACTTGGAGCGCCGTGAAAGGTGTATTAGGCGTTGGCCAACCAGCTTATCAATATCATCAGGTATCGTCCAACGTAAACTGGCATTCCAGACTTTGACGGCTTGGACGCGCTGTTTCAATAAAGGTAACAGGCTGGTTTTGGTAGTTTCAACTTCAGGAAGTTCGGGCATAATAAGTTCAAATTGTTTCAACAACAATACAATGAGGGTAAATGTTTAACTTACAATTATGTCGATATTTAATTTTATTTGCCAATATAGATCAGTAACAACTTTGACTGATTTAGCTAAAATTAATGTTTTCAGATAATTATAAAATAAATAGCGGCTTACTTTTAAAAATCATCGTTTCAATTTTTTGAGAAATAAGGAATCTTCATGCCTTTCTGGAAAATTAACCTGTTATACGGTTGTGTCGCAATGAGTATGGGGCTAAACAGCTCCTTACTATGGGCAGCCGAGCCTGATACTCAGCAGCCTGTGCAACTCCCAACGATTAAAGTCGAAGCTACACGTACAGATACAAGCTATCTACAGACACCTGCTTCGGTATTTCGTGTTGATGCACCTGAGCAAATACAGTCTACTCAGGTCAATTTAACTGAGCTCGTGAAAGGAATTCCAAGCTTACAGCTAAATAATCGTGAGAACTATGCGCAAGATTTACAACTATCAATGCGTGGTTTTGGTGCGCGATCTAGTTTTGGGGTGCGAGGAATTCGTCTTTATGTCGATGGTATTCCCGCAACGATGCCTGATGGACAGGGGCAAACCTCGAATATTGATCTAAGTAGTTTAGATCACCTTGAAGTTTTGACGGGACCATTTTCCTCACTCTATGGGAACTCCTCTGGTGGGACGATCTTGACAACGACCAAAGAGGGACAGGGTAAAGATTCAATCGAAATGAGCTATGCGGGTGGTAGTCACAATAAAAATCGTGCAGGTATCGTTCTCCAAGGCGGTTCAAAACATGCCAATGAACCGAGTTATGTGATTAGCTCATCATATTTTGATACTGATGGCTATCGTGATCATAGTGATGCACGTAAGGTGCTCAACAATGCCAAACTGACATGGGATCTTGACGATGGTTCAAAGATTAATTGGATCACCAATTACGTCAAAATTCATGCAAACGACCCTCAAGGATTGAATAAAACTCAGTGGCAGCAAAATCCTCGTCAAGTTAATGATGCCAATAATACATATAATGTACGCAAAGATATTGAACAAACTCAAACAGGGGTGACATGGTCAAAGCCACTTGACGATCAACATGAGTTATATCTGATGGGGTATTGGGGCAATCGTCAGGTGACACAATATCAGTCTATACCGAAAGGTAGGGTGGGGGAGGAAAACGGTAAACCTATTTATTCAGGGCAGGCAAGTCCTAAACAGGCTGGTGGTGTAATTGATTTCGATCGTAATTATTATGGTGCTGATTTCCGTTGGACAGGTAAAGAGCTATTGCCGAATACGATCTTAAGTGCTGGTGTAGCATTTGATATGATGGATGAAGATCGTAAAGGCTATAAAAATTTTAATGATGTTGGGCAATTTGGTGTCAAGGGTGAATTACGTCGTAATGAAGACAATAGCTTATGGAATATCGATCCTTATTTACAAGCATCATGGCAGTTTTTACCGACGTGGAGAGTAGATACGGGGCTTCGTTATAGTAATTTACATTACAAATCTAAAGATCATTTCACATCGGGACCTGATGAATATGGAACTATTAATGGTGACGATAGTGGCAAACATGATTATTCTAAGCTACTTCCATCCATTGCATTAAGTTGGCAAGTTATTCCTGAACTTTTGGCTTATGTCAGTTATGCCAAAGGCTTTGAAACACCTACATTTACTGAAATGGCTTATCGCCCTGATGGATCAGGCGGTTTTAATTTTGCTCTTGATGCATCGAGCAGTGATACCTATGAACTTGGCTTAAAATCACAAAATCAACTCGGTGATTTTACTTTGGCTGTTTTCCAAACCAAGACCAAAGATGACATTGTATCGGCTGGTAGCGTCGATGGACGTGCGACTTTTCGTAAAGCTGATAAAACTTTACGTGAAGGTGTAGAGTTGACATGGAACAAAGCACTTTGGCGTGATTTGGTGGCTAATGCCAGTTATGGTTATTTAGATGCAACTTTTGATTCAACGGTTCCTGCTGTTGGCTCTGTAGCAGAAATTGCCTCAGGAAATCTGATTCCTGGTATTGCGAAGCAACGTGCTTATGCAGCGGTGGCATGGAAACCAAACACTGGTTTTTATGGTGGGGTCGATGCGCAGTATAATGACAAAATTTATGTGAATGATACCAACACTGAAGCAGCGCCAAGTTATACCACTGTTTCAGCCTACACAGGCTATCTCTGGACATTGAATGATTGGAACGTGAATGCGTATGCGCGAGTCGATAATATGTTGGATAAAAATTACGTCGGTTCAGTGATTGTAAATGATGGCAATGGACGCTTCTATGAACCTGCGGATGGACGCAATTGGGGTGCTGGGATTAAAGTCACTAAACAATTCTAATCTGTTGATCACCACCAAATATCTGCTAGAAAAGTTGATATTTGGTGGTCGCGGGTAAAATACTATCGTTTAGAGGTTTTAGCTTGTTGTTCTTTAGCTTTTATCAGCTGATCTACTTTTGCCAAAGATTCTTTTGCTTGAGGAATGTCCTGTCTAGCCAGTTCTGTAAAAATCTTTTTCGCCTCTGGTAAGTTTTGTTGAAGAATATCACCATTTGCTAGCATATTCCCCAATGCCATCAATGATGGTGCATAGCCTTTATCTGCAAGAGATTGAACAGTTCTTACAGCTTGCTCTCTCATCGCTGGATTTTTATTTTTTACTCCGAGTCCAAGATCATACAAAGCTTTAATATGCATAGCAGGATAGTAGTTTTTTTGAATCAATGGTCTGAGTTGGCGAATCGCAATTTGGTCTATTTCTGGTTTGCCTTGGGCAAATAATAGTGTTGCGATTTCCACGATTGCTTCGTCAGAACCTTGTTTTGATGCTCTATCTAAATACTCTTTGAATTTTGGCGTATTCGGTGTAATAGCCAATCCACCATGACGATAAAGTTGCGCTAAGGTAAAACTAGCTTTGCCGTAGCCTTTATTTGAAGCATCTTGGTAATATTGCAAAGCTCTTTTTTCATCTTTAGTCGTTCCTTGTCCATTCTGGGTCATGTAGCCAAGATTGTAGATGGCTTGAGCATTGCCTGACTCTGCGAGACGTTGCATTTCTGCGAATGCAGCAGGGTAGTTTTTTGCTTCATACAGTTGGGTTGCTTTTGCAAAAACATCTGTTTTGGCTGAAGCTTTGCTGTCTGCTGCTAGTGTGGCGTGGCTTGCAACAATCATTAAACTGGCTATAAGCAACTTTTTCATTTTTCTTTCCCTTCGCATCGATCTGCTTTAATCCGTTGTATAGCAGAATATTTTGTTGATGTGCACATCATAAAAGTTTGGTAAAAAATGTAAATGATGATTTTGTATATATCATGCCCGAATAATACCTTTAATTTTTGACTGTTGTTAAATAAAAGTTTATGGAAACAATGGGATATATTTTTATTTTGCAGAATTCTTGTGGAGGATTTATGGAGAGAAAGTGAATGAGGTAATAAACGCTAACGTTATGTTATATAACGTTGCATCGTGAGTTGTAGCAATTCAATTAGATCAGAATCCATATATTGATAATTATCAGGGATATCTAAAACAAACACTTTCTTATTCATGAGCTGTTTAGAGAATTTCTCTTTAATTTGTTGCTTATGTCGTATTTCCATCACAAAGATTTGATCAGCCCAAAGTATATCTTTGAGCGAAATTGTATGTTTAGCGTGGCGGCTGGTACCAGCTGATCGGGTATGGAGACCATACCCTTGTGCAAAGATGCGTTCAGCAGTTGGACTACGCCATTGATTACGACTACAGATGAATAAAAAGTTCAGAGTTATAGTGTCCAATAATTAAAACGAGCTTCAATTAAGTTCTTTATTTTAGAAACTCGAGGATATTCGATTCCTAATTTTTTTGAGCGAGCGAGTTTAGCTTGACGGGTACATAAGTACTTCCATTTTTTCTGGGGTTTCCACAAAAGAGAAGTATGCCGACAGTCTCGACCTCTGAAATGAAACTTTTTCTTGCGTCTCCAAGCTCGCGTGCGTTGTTGCAGTAAATCATCCATTATTAAAAAACTCATGGGTTAATCGGGTTCAGCAGCCGTGATAACACATAAGTTTTGAATTTTAACTTACAGTCCTGTTTTTAATAATAGATTAACTTGGTCTCGCCACATCACCACTTAGCGCTTCTGGCAAGTCCAACACTGTCAAATCAAACTCTTCTAGAGCAGCTGGTTTTGCCACCACAAGTGCTAAATAACCATCTTCAATGGCAACACTATTGACCACTTCTATATCTTTACTCAGTTGAGTTGTAGGAGAGGGAGCTTCACCTTTTCCTTGAATTAAATGTAACCAGTGTTTAGGTTTGGCTTTAAACCAAAGACGTGCCACGATTTCCTGCCCCAAGTAGCAACCCTTATCAAAATGTACGCCGTCACGTTGATGTAGGCGTAATTCTTGTGGTTGAAAGACATGTTCAGTTGCTTGAGTGATCCAAGCTTGTCCAGACTGAATGGCCTGTAATTGCCAAGTCTTTATATCGGTTTCTGTCTGAGAGAACTCAGTTTGATGTCCAACAATATTTGGAAAAACTTGACCAATTTCTTCTAATTTCATTTTTGAAAAAGCACCAAACTTTTTGATATGTTTGGAAAACTCTTCTGCTTGATCTTGGGTGGTGACTAGTTCAAAACTTTCTGGATTTAATCTTTTAATCCATAAACCAAAATGAATGCGTCCTTTTAAATCACAAATAGCAGTGTATCGACTTTCATTCTCTGGTAAACGTTCAGTGTGAACAGTTACCTGACCCTGTAAAAATTTTTGTGCATCTATACCATTTAAGCTAAAAGCAGTAAAAGCAAGCTGACTCATAGATCGATCCTAAAGCTGCGTTTTGGTCACTAAAATATGGACTGTTATTTTGCGCCATTTTTCACAAAAAAGCAGCTTTTGATTGTTGATATTCATGTTGAAATAAAGAGATTGGAAAGATCGCAATGATGATTAAATTGTGATGCTCAATCCATAAATAAAAGAATAGTCTCAAGGGAGAATAACAATGCCAGGTACAGTACGATTACATCGCGTATTTAATGCGCCCCCTGAACGTGTTTTTAACGCTTTTTTAGATCCAGATGCTTTGGTCAAATGGATGGCACCTCATGGATTTACCGCTAAAGTGCATCATTTAGATCCACAAGTTGGCGGTACTTATAAAATGTCGTTTACGAATTTTTCTACAGGGAGCATGCACTCATTTAGTGGAAAGTATATCGAAATTGTTCAAAATGAACTGCTTCGCTATACGGATCAGTTCGATGATCCTCATCTGACAGGTGAGATCCAAATGACCATTCAACTCAAACCTGTGCTTGTGGGTACAGAGGTGAATATTACCCAAGAGGGACTACCAGATGTGATCCCTGTTGAAGCTTGTTATTTGGGGTGGCAAGAGTCACTTCATTTGTTGGGTTTGTTGATTCAAGCTGAAATCCCAGATCAATAAGCGGTTTAATTTTGAAAAATGGTCTCTATCGCTCATAATAAGACTTTTGAGATTTTTTATGTCTTTTCCAAATTGCCCACAATGCCAATCAGAATATACTTACCAAGATGGCGAACTCCTTATTTGTCCTGAATGTTCACATGAATGGAAAGAAGGTGATAGTCTAGCTTCAGAAGCACAAGAAATTATTAAAGATGCCAACGGTAATGTTTTGGTTGACGGTGATAGCGTTACGGTCATTAAAGATTTAAAAATTAAAGGTTCATCATCAGTTGTTAAAGTTGGTACAAAGGTTAAATCAATTCGTCTGGTCGCTGATGCCAGTGATGGCCATAATATTGATTGTAAAATTGATGGTGTTGGTGCAATGAAGCTTAAATCTGAGTTTGTTAAAAAGGTTTAATTCCAACCATCTTATCTAGGAGCATACAAATGCTCCTTTTTCATGCCAAAAGTGAATTTTAAACTACCAAAATTGAACAAAAAACAATCTATTTAAACCGTTGTGACTGATTTATATTATGGAAGAAACAAAACAATATGAATTCCAATAATAGAGGTTTTTTATGGCTGGATGGTTTGAGGTGAGTCGGGCAAGCGATGGTCAATATCGTTTTGTCTTGAAGGCGGGAAATGGTGAAGTCATTTTAAATAGTGAATTATACAAGACCAAGGCATCGGCATTGAATGGGATTGCATCAGTGCAAAAGAATAGCCCAGATGATGCTCATTATGAGCGATTAATGTCAAAAAATGATAAAGCTTATTTTAATTTAAAGGCTGCAAATCATCAGGTGATTGGAACCAGTCAGCTTTATGCCAGCGAGCAATCTCGTGATAAAGGAATCGATTCAGTCAAAAATAATGGTCCGTCAGAAAAACTTAAAGACTTAACGGTTTAAATTTCTCAATAAAAAAGCCGTTTCATTGAAACGGCTTTTTTATTTGTATGTGCGAATACTAGCGTACAAGCTTCATTAATAATTCATCTTTACTAAGGTTGCTTGCTTCTGCATCACGACGACCTTTGTACTCGAAGATACCTGCATCTAAGCCTTTTTCACCAATCACGATACGATGAGGGATACCCATCAACTCAAGGTCAGAGAATTTAACCCCTGGGCGTTCATTACGATCATCAAGGAGTACATCATAACCTTGTGCTTGTAACTCTGCATAAAGTGCTTCAGCAGCTTCTACGGTGCGCGGTGATTTATGTGCATTCATTGGAACGATTGCGATGTCAAAAGGTGCAATCGCTTGAGGCCAAATGATGCCTTTGTCATCGTAATTCTGCTCAATGGCAGCAGCAATCACACGTGTAACCCCTATGCCATAACAACCCATGGTGACGGTAAATGGTTTGCCATCTTCACCAAGCACTTTACAGCCTAAAGCTTCTGAATATTTTGTACCGAGTTGGAAGATATGACCGACTTCAATACCGCGTTTGATTTGCAGTGTGCCTTTACCATCTGGAGATGGATCACCCTCTACGACATTACGAAGGTCAAATACTTCAGTGAATTTCGCGTCACGATCCCAGTTCACGCCAGTGGCATGTTTATCCACTTCATTTGCACCAGCAACAAAGTCAGCCAGTATTGATGCAGCACGATCCACAATCACCGTTAAGCCTTTTTCAACTAAGCCTTGAGGACCACAGAAACCTGCGGTTAAACCGTGTTGCTGTAGTTGTTCGTCAGTTGCAAAAGTCAAAGGTGCAGCAATAAGTGGATGCTTTTCAGCCTTAATATCATTCAGCTCATGGTCACCGCGTAAGAACAGGGCAACTACAGGTGTATTGCCTTTCTCATCTGCAATCCCTTGTACCAGCAATGCTTTTACCGATTGTTTCGCATCAGCATTTAGGAATGCACAAACATCTGCAATGGTTTTTTGATCTGGTGTATCGACCAATGCAAAAGCTTGCGTAGCAGGTGCGCGTTCACCAACTAAAACAGCTTCAGCCATTTCTACGTTAGCTGCATAGTCTGACTCAGTTGAGAATGCAATATCGTCTTCACCACTCGCTGCAAGTACATGGAACTCATGAGAGGCTGAGCCACCAATCGAACCAGTATCCGCTTGTACTGGACGGAAGTCCAAACCAAGACGAGTGAAGATGCGAGTATAAGTGTCATACATCACGTCATACGTTTCTTGCAAAGATGCTTGATTCGCATGGAAAGAGTAAGCATCTTTCATGATGAATTCACGTGAACGCATCACACCGAAACGTGGACGAATTTCATCACGGAATTTGGTTTGAATTTGATAAAAATTCAATGGTAGTTGCTTATAGCTTTTTAATTCATTTCGCGCTAAGTCGGTGATGACTTCTTCATGCGTAGGGCCTAAAACAAAATCATTGTTATGACGATCTTTGAAACGCAATAATTCTGGGCCGTATTGTTCAAAGCGACCTGATTCTTCCCAAAGTGCGGCAGGTTGCGTCACAGGCATATAAACCTCTAATGCGCCTGAACGGTTCATTTCTTCACGAACAATCGCATCGACTTTCTTTAGTACACGCGTTCCCATGGGCAACCAAGAGTATAAACCAGAAGCTAATTTACGAATCATCCCCGCACGTAACATGAGCTGGTGTGAAATGACTTCAGCATCATTTGGGGTTTCTCTTAACGTTGCAAATAAAAAGCGGCTTGCGCGCATGGAAACTGTCCTAAAGTTAAGTGTTATAAAAAAGCCAAGTAAGAATGGATGAAATAATACACCCACTTTTCAGCCGTTTGGCATTATGACATGAATCATTCAATTTGGCGCAGTATAACCTATTGTAGAAGGCTTAAATATTGAAGAAATATAAAAGTCAGCCTGCAGTTTTATCGAGATATAGTGTTGCTTAAATAATTTTTCACATTGATTTTATTCAAGTTTTTTTAGGCGCTGAATGATGTCTGTATATTCGGTTTCGGTTTTTTGATAAGCGTTGCGTAGACTTTCAACCGTTCTTTTGACGTTATCAATATTTTGGGTATTGTTTGTAAGATTGCTTTTGAGTTGTGCTGGAATCGCTTGTCCTTTGCGATGATATTCCATTTCTTGGCGTTTAAATCTGATTTTATCCGTTTGTAATTGTTGTAATTGTTCCTGTTGATAGCTGAGTTGTTTTTTTAGATTTGCTAAAATTTGATCCCTTTTTACGGTTGCAATCTGAACACTGCCATAAGCGCGTTTCAAGCGCAAATCTTGTTCACGTTGACGTGCAAGCGATTCTCGTTGTGAAGATTGTTGCGCATCTGCTAGAGCGTTGAAAGGTCGATTCCGTTTAATGACTTGCATATTTCGATCAAGCGCTTCATAACCGTAACGGATATGGTCAGGAGACACAGAGGTACTGACGTTGGCAATCCCATTTTTATCATAATAGCGATACCAGACCGCCTTTGCTTGATCGGCTGCTGCGAAAGATGAAGCGTAAGGGGATAACAATAAAAAAAATGAGCAAATGTAAATGCGTGCAATCGTTTTAAAGTGTCTAACGCGGAAACCGCACTTTAACGAATCAGTCATTACATCTCCCGTAAAAAGTCAACTAAATCACTTATTTTTAAATAATAATCAATTGTATATTAGTGGTTATTTATACAATTAAAAATAGTCAGCATGCAAAAAAAATATGAATTTAATTAAAAGTGTGAGCTAATAGCGGTTGTTTGGAAAAACTGATAGATCGGTTCAAAAAACTTCATTGATAATGCAAGTAAAGATATGTTAAAAATATCAAACTGTATAAAATAAATTAAACCAACCATATAGTGTGTATTGAGTGAATGGGGCGGAACAATTAAATGGAAGATAAATTTCAAAACTTAAAGGTGATGGTGATTGACGATTCAAAAACAATTCGTCGTACAGCAGAGACCTTATTGCAACGGGAAGGTTGTGAGGTAATTACTGCGGTTGACGGTTTTGAGGCATTATCAAAAATTGCTGAAGCCAATCCTGATATCGTTTTTGTTGACATTATGATGCCACGTTTAGACGGTTATCAAACCTGTGCATTGATCAAGAATTCATTAAATTATCAAAATATTCCTGTGATTATGCTTTCAAGTAAAGATGGTTTGTTTGATCAGGCGAAAGGGCGTGTTGTGGGGTCTGACGAATATTTGACTAAGCCGTTTAGTAAGGATGAGCTGTTAAGTGCGATCCGTAACCATGTTAGCGCATAAAATTTAAAAATTGAGGACAAAATGGCTCGTATACTTATTGTAGATGATTCACCTACTGAAACATTTCGCTTTAGAGAAATTTTAACGAAGCACGGTTATGATGTATTAGAAGCAACCAATGGTGCGGATGGGGTTACGATGGCACAAGCAGAATTGCCTGACTTGGTGCTTATGGACGTTGTTATGCCAGGGATGAATGGCTTTCAAGCAACACGCCAAATTAGTAAAGCGAAAGAAACACAGCATATTCCTGTTGTGATTGTCAGCACCAAAGATCAAGCAACAGATCGAGTGTGGGGAAAGCGTCAAGGTGCAAGCGATTATTTGACGAAGCCAGTTGATGAACAACAACTTATTGACGTAATCAAAGAATTATTAAGTTAATTGATTGTTGCTCAATATGGTCTTCGCATTACTCAGCTTTTCATGACTCAATATGGGATAGAGTATGGCAGCAAATGGATTTATCGAGTTGCTTCGCTTATCCAAGCGAGGCAATAAACAATATACTTCAAGTCAAAATGAAGTCAGCCGTTGGTCTGGTATCGCATTTGAAATGTTCGGGCAATATTTTGTTGCACCATTGGGGGAAATTTCTGAGGTGATTTATCCTCCGAAATATACGCCGGTACCAAATACTCAAGCATGGGTGCGTGGTCTAGCAAATATCCGCGGACGCTTGCTTTCAGTTTCTGATTTAACTCATTTTATTTCGGGGCAACGAAGTCAATTCTCTCCAATGCAAAAAGTGATTTGTATTAGTCATCAAGACCATTATGTGGGGTTGGTCGTAGATCAGGTCTTGGGAATTCAGCACTTCAATAAAAAGAGTTTTTTCTCTCAAACGGATGAGCTAGACAATAAATTAAAAGACTATTGTCAGGGGTATTTCCACCAACATAATCAGCAATGGCATGTGTTCTTACTGAGTCGATTATTAAAAAATCCGCAGTACATGAATGCATCAATAAAGTTTATAAACTAATTTAATACGCTGTGGAAAATTAACAGGTATTTCGGGGAGAAGCTGGTATGGGCTTTAAACTTAAAAAGAAGAATGGTAGTGATAGTGCGGGATTGAAACGGGGCGGAACTTTTGTAGAAAAAATTCGGACTCAAGTGGATCAGTTTTCTCGTTTATTTGGTGAGACTGAGAAATCAAAACCAATTATCTATCGTTCCTTAATTGCTTTGGTCCTTGCAGTTATCCTCTTAATCTATTTATTCGTGAGTCTGCCGCGTTCTAATCAGTTGACTCGAAGTTTAGGTGAATTACGCTTGTTGTCGCAGATGATTTCGCGTCAAGCAACTGAGGCAACCGCATCAGGCACATCAGAATCAATGAAAAGTTTGGTTGAGTCGGAAAAGCGATTCGCTGAAAATCTTGAAATTGTGGGCAATCGCTATAACACCAATTCGGAAGAATATAAAAAGGTTGATGCGCTTTGGGGGACTGTTGCAAAGCATATTGATTTGATTGTGTCTCAAGAAGAAGTCATTAATCAACTCTATGAAACCAACATTTCAATCAGTGAAACGATTCCTGAGATTCAGGCTGAATATAACCTGATGGTTGACCAAATGGTTCGTGAAAACATGCCAAGTAGTCAGGTAATTATCACTAAAAACCAAGTGTTCATTGCCGAGCGTATTTTACGTTCTATTAACTCCGTGTTAGTGGGTACAGACAACTCAAATGCTTCTGCCAATGACTTTGGTGCAGATATTGATACCTTTGGTATTTACTTAAATGCACAATTAAATGGTAGCTCTGAGCTTGGTGTAGATCGTATTGGTTCATCTGACTTGCGTGAGTCAGTCGATAGCATCAAATCAGACTATGATTCAGTTTTAAGATTAGCTGCAGATACAGTCTTGAAAAATGCCAATCAGATCGTGCATGTACGTCAAGCATCTTCTGAAATTTTCACTCAATCTGATGCACTCCTTTCATCTTTAACGACTTTGTCAGATAAAGCTGAAGGTGGTTGGGGCAACGTGCTTGCAGGTATTGCCTTGATTTTGGCTTTAGCTGTCTTGGTTTTCTCTGCATTACAGCTACTTGCTTTGCGTAGTAATACCGATAAAGAACGTGTGACACGCTTACAAGATGAGTATGACCGTAACCAAAATGCGATTTTGCGTTTACTCGATGAAATTGCTGATTTGGCGGACGGTGACTTACGCTCTTATGCGACGGTATCTGAAGACTTTACAGGGGCAATTGCGGACTCGATTAACTTTGCAATCGATCAGTTACGTGACCTCGTTTCTCGAATTACCGACACCTCGCAAGAAGTTGCGCGATATACACAGAATACGCAAAATATTACCAACCAATTGGCTGAGGCATCTGAGCATCAAGCACAAGAGATCGCGGGTGCATCAGCTGCGATGAACGAAATGGCATTGTCGATCGACCAAGTATCGGCCAATGCATCTGAATCAGCTGAGGTTGCACACCGTTCTGTAAAAATTGCGACCAATGGGGCACATGTTGTAAACCGTTCGATTCAAGGTATGGATCATATCCGTGAGCAGATTCAGGAAACCTCAAAACGTATTAAACGTTTGGGTGAATCATCTCAGGAGATCGGTAACATCGTCTCGTTGATTAATGATATTGCCGATCAAACCAACATTTTGGCATTGAATGCTGCGATTCAAGCATCGATGGCAGGAGAGGCAGGTCGTGGTTTCGCCGTTGTAGCAGATGAGGTACAACGTCTTGCAGAACGTTCTGCATCAGCAACCAAGCAGATTGAAAGCTTAGTAAAAACCATTCAAACAGATACCAACGAAGCCGTGATTTCAATGGAACAAACGACTTCTGAGGTTGTGCGTGGTGCGAACTTGGCCAAAGATGCAGGGATTGCACTGGATGAGATTCAGACCGTATCTGGTGATTTGGCGAAACTGATTGCGAGCATTTCTGATGCTGCGAAGCTTCAGTCTGCTTCAGCAAGCCATATCGCGACGACGATGAATGTTGTACAGGAAATTACGTCACAAACAACAACAGCAACGTTTGATACAGCGCGTTCAGTTTCTGAATTGGCAAACATGGCTGAATCTTTACGTGAATCGGTAACTGACTTTAAGTTGCCGGATTAAGCCGGATTGGAAAGACAGATGGGGGTGTCTGTCTTTCCATTTTTTTAGAGATGTAGGATATCTCAACAAGGTGATGGCAAAATGGAACGACATCTTGTGTGATAGATACACGTATT
The DNA here is from genome assembly GCF_031456775.1 of Acinetobacter sp. 3657. NCBI lineage: Bacteria > Pseudomonadati > Pseudomonadota > Gammaproteobacteria > Moraxellales > Moraxellaceae > Acinetobacter > Acinetobacter sp. 3657. The sequence goes on from NZ_JAVDVH010000002.1 coordinate 140,412, forward strand.
TTTTAGCCACAACTGGTGGATAAAAACGAAAGAAGCCGCTATGAAACAAATATTAAAAACGTTAGTTGAAACGATGACGCTTCCTGAAGACAGTTATCTTGAACAAGATGCAGAAATTCTTGAGATTTTTATTGAAGAATTAGATGAAATCTTTGTTGAGTTAGAGCCATTATTAGTTCAATGGATTGAACAGCCGAGTCAACAGAATGTGCTCACGGATATTCGTCGACATTTCCATACCCTTAAAGGTTCTGGAAGAATGGTCGGGGCAAAATCTTCTGGGGAGTTAGGTTGGACAGTTGAAGACCTGCTCAATCGTGTCTTAGCTGGAACGATTCCGTTTGATACGGAAATCCAACGTTATGTACAGGCCATTTTTAATGTTTATCGCTTTAAGCTTATTCATGACTTTAAAGCGGTGAAAGCGCATATTATCGATTTAAGACCACTGGTTTTACTCGGTCAACAATTGCAACAACAGAAAAAACCTGACCCTGCATTGACTGAGTTATTGAATCTTGCCAATCAATTAAAGCATGATGATGATCTTACAGGCCTAGAATTGCTTGATGATACAGTGAGTGATAACCTACTGGCATTAGAACAGCGAGAATCAGATGCTGAGCTGGTATTCACCAAAGCTGAAACGGAATCAGCCGAAGATGAGATGCTTGCTAAAGAGACATTAGCAATTTTCTTGGAAGAAGCAGAAGAGCATCTTGCAACCATTGATCATTTTTTACAGGATGATCGCCAAACAAATGAACAATACAACACTTTGATTCGAGCTTTGCATACGCTTCGTGGTAGCTCTGCGATGGCGCATGTGGATCACATTTTTGAAGCAAGCTCTAAAGTTGAAAACCTATTTAAAACATTATTACAAGATGAGCTAGATTCAAGTTCAAATGAAACTGCTTTACTAACGCATTATGCTCAATTCGTTCGTGATTATTTGCATAGTTTAAGACAACAAGATACACCGCAGAAATCTGATGAAATCTATGCCACATTCAATGCGGCATGGGATAGCTATGACTTCCAATTAGAAGAACAACACAATGGTTCGGTGCGACCACAAGGTCTGGTTTCTCAGTTGTTGGAACTCAATATCCATGATTTGCTTGATGTGGAATCTGATTTTGAGAAACGAGCACGTGCAGAATTTCCTCAATATCTACAGTTGCTTAGTCAACAAGCTGAAATATTGTTGCAACATACCCATCATCACGCAACGATTGGGATGTATCAATATACAAGTTTGTTGCGTTCAAGCTATCAAGATTTAATTTTTAAACCAAATCTACTTCATCTAGATGCTGCATTTGAGTTATATCACCAAGTCCATCAACAGTTTACTCAATTGTTTGATACCTTGGCAGCGGGACAGCGTGTCACTTTAACCAAAGTGCATGAGCGTGTTTTAAATGAGCTCAGTTCATTTACACAACAAAATGTAGAGTCGTTAGATCAACTTGCGATTGACATAACCGCAGAATCAACACAACTAGATGCAACTGAAAATAACAATGCACCTACACCGATGGCTGCAACTGATTTAACGGCTCAATTTGCTTTAGATAAACAGCAACTACAATCTGCTGAAGCAAATCGCGATTTTGATCCTGATCTCTTGGATATTTTCCTAGAAGAAGCGGATGAGTTATTGGCTGGAATCGATACAGATCTCAATACTTGGACAGTAGACGGTCAAAATCTCAATGCATTAAAAAATCTGATGCGTTATTTGCACACCTTGAAAGGTGGCGCAAATATGATACAAGCCCCTCATATTGGTCTGATTGCGCATGAGCTAGAAACCATTTATGAAAAGCTTATTAATCAGCAGCTCCAAGTAACACCGACCTTAGTTGCGATGATTCGCTCAGTCCAAGACGATATTTCAGATCGTATTCAAACGATTCGAGATCAGCAAATAGATTATCCTTCGACCCATGTCGTAGACGCTCTCGTACAGTTAACAGCATCGACAGCGAAGACTGATGCTGAAAGCAAGGTAGCTACGCAAATTGTTAGCGAACAAAGCGCCGATGAAGAAACAACAGTGCCTGCTACAGATGTTGCTGTTCAGACAGTAGCTACTCATGCTGCCGTAGACGTAACCGATCTCGCTGCTCAACTGGTACTGGATAAACAACAATTACAATCCGCAGCATCCAATCGAAACTTTGATCCAGATTTGCTGGATATCTTCTTAGAAGAAGCCGATGAGTTATTGGTGGGGATCGATGCTGATCTAAATACATGGACGGTTGATCAGCAGAATCTAAATGCACTGAAAAATTTGATGCGCTATTTGCACACCTTAAAAGGGGGTTCAAATATGATTCAAGCCCCTTATATTGGTTTGATTGCGCATGAATTAGAAACGATTTATGAAAAACTCATCAATCAACAACTACAAGCAACACCTCAGCTCATAGCATTGATTCGTTTGGTACAAGATGATATTTCTGATCGTATTCAGACGATTCGTGATCAACACGTCGATTACCCATCAACTCATGTTGTGCAATTACTCCAGCAAGCAGAGCAATCTGCTGGTGGCGTAAGTCATGCGCCAAGCGTTGACACGGTTGAATCTGTAGTTCAAGTTGAAGACAGTGAAGTCGAAATGCTGTCTGATACACATGAGACGATTGAACAGCAGTCTGTAATAGATCACGGTGAGCTAACAACTGAAGAACTGAGTTCAGTTGAGACAGAAGTTGCTGTTGAAGCGGAGTTGCCTGATCAGACTGTAGCGTTGGTTGATGAAGAAACTGCCGAGGATGATGTTCGTTCACTGGTGGAACAGACCTTCCTTGAAGAAGCAGAAGAATTGTTAGAACAGGCTCAACAGTTATTAAAACAATGGTTCGAGCAACGTAGTAATCGTAGTGTGTTATTACAGCTACAACGTAATGCCCATAGTTTAAAGGGCGGCGCGCGGATGGCCGAGTTGGATGCAGTTGCCGTCATTGCCTATCATTTAGAAAATGCGTTTGAACAATTTGGTGTGCATCATTTTAATTCCAATGTATACGACAACTTACTCAATACCGCTCTTGCATGGCTCAATGATGCTGTCTTTAAACGTCAATATGCGAATTTTGATGGTTTAAAACATAATTTAGAAAAAATGGACTTTGTTGACGTTTCAGCACAACTGCCACAAAAACTGTCTGCACGGGATATTTTTACACCTGAATACACCATGGAGTTTGTTCAGGGAGATGGCACTGAGCCACCATCAATGCAAGGTGAGTGGGAGTCAACTGAGCGGGTAGAACAGAACAATGAAATGATTCGTGTTTCTGCTGAGGTCATCGAGAAGATGATTGATTTATCAGGAGAAAATGCGATTAACCGTTCACGTATCGAGATGGACTTAGGTCAGTTGGGCGGTACGTTGACGGAAATGGAACTTGCAATCAAGCGTTTGGCAGACCAATTACGTCGAATGGAAGGTGAGTTAGAAAGTCAAATTATTGCACGACATGGTGGCGAAGATGCGCGTTATGCTGATTTTGACCCTTTAGAGATGGATCAATATTCATCTTTAAATCAGTTGTCAAAATCTCTTGCAGAGTCAGCATCTGACTTAGTTGACTTCAAAACGACACTTTCGGAGAAGATCCGTGATACTGAAGGTTTATTGTTACAACAGTCACGTATCCAAGCGGAAATTCAAGAAAGTTTGATGCGTACCCGTTTGGTGCCATTTTCTCGTCTGTTGCCACGTTTACAACGTATTGTCCGTCAAACGGCATCAACCTTGAACCGACCGACGGAACTGGTTGTGAACAATACCGAAGGTGAATTAGACCGTAGTATTTTAGAGCGTCTAGTTTCACCATTTGAGCATATGTTGCGAAATGCGATTGATCATGGTATCGAAGACCGTGAGCAACGCTTACAAGCGAAAAAGCCTGAAACAGGACATATTGTTTTAAATATCGGTCGTCAAGGTACAGATGTTGTCGTTAGCTTTAGTGATGATGGTAAAGGGATTGATGTAAATCGTATTAAAGATAAGGCGATTCAAACGGGGTTAATGACCAAAGAACAAAAACTTGATCAAGATGAGATTTTACAGTTTATCTTCCATCCTGGTTTTAGTACCGCGGCGCAAGTGACTCAGATTTCTGGGCGTGGTGTTGGTTTAGACGTTGTTCAAAGTGATATTAAAGCTTTGGGTGGTCATGTCAGTGTGAGTTCTGTTTTTGGTAAAGGCACGACCTTTACCATTCGAGTACCGACGACAGTGGCCGTCAGCGATGCACTTATGGTGAAAGCGGGCGACCAACAATTTGCTTTCCCACTGGCACAAATTGATCGTATTGTGCGTATTTCACCGATGGCGTTAGAGCAATACTTTGATAGCCAAGAAGACTACTTCGATATTGATCAAGAGCGCTATCGTTTGCGTTATTTATCTGAGTTTGTAGCAGGGCAGCCGATCCCACGCTTAAGCGGTATTGTGCATTCTATACCTGTATTGTTGATTAAGGGGGCGCAAGGTCAAACAACCGCATTATTGATCGACCAGCTCATTGGTTCACGTGGTCAAATTGTTGTAAAACCAGTTGGGCAACAATTCTCCAGTATTGGCGTGATTGCTGGGGCAACCATTCTCGGTGATGGTCAGGTCTGCTTGATTTTAGATGGTCAAAATATTGCTCGCCAAGCTCAGTCAACGCCACGTGCGAAACAAGCAGATGAGACATACACCAAACAGCGTTATGACGAACGTCGTTTGATTATGATTGTGGATGACTCAGTCACCGTACGTAAGGTTACGTCACGCTTGTTGGAACGTCAGGGCTATGATGTTGTGACAGCGAAAGATGGTGTAGATGCGATAGAGCAACTGGAAACCATTAAACCTGATTTAATGTTACTCGATATCGAAATGCCGCGAATGGATGGCTTTGAGGTCACGAATCTGGTTCGACATCATGAAATCCATCGAAATCTACCGATCATAATGATTACCTCACGGACAGGTGAGAAGCACCGTGAACGTGCCCTATCATTAGGTGTAAACCAATACATGGGTAAACCATTCCAAGAGGAAACACTTTTGGAAAATATAGATAGCTTACTTGTTGTGCGCTGAGGAGTGAATAATTATGGTGAAAAAAGGCGCAAATGCGATATTGGGTCAAATTGACCAGCAAGAGTTGCAGCATTTAATTACTGTTTCAACTGGATTTATTGACGCATACATTATTGAATGTCATCAAAAAGTTCCAATGCTGCTACCGCAAAATATCGTGTTATCTGCGATGGATACACAGACACAGGTTGATCATATTGAGTGGCATGATTTAAAACTGCCGATTTATGCGGTAAATGATCCAACCCAGAAACAGGGTGTTGCCTTGGTGGTTGAAGGTGATGATGTTTCAGAACGCTTTGCTTTGATCTGTAATGAAATGCCTTCATCGATTCGTTTACGTATCTCAGAGATCGTTGATGATGAAGGTGAAATTGATGATGCCAATGTTTTTAAGTATGTGAAAATTGGCGGCAATACATTTTATGTTCCCAATTTGCAGAATATACAAACCCAATTGGGTTTATAAAGAATATAAAAAGGAGGAACTCAGCCGATGATTGAGTTCCTCCTTTTTTATCTATGTCGTTATCACTTTGCTAGTAGTTGTTCTAGAATCTGCTCGTAGATCTCTGCCAAAGGTTCAAGGTCAGCAACGTTTACATGCTCATTAATTTGATGAATCGTTGCATTTAACACACCAAGCTCTAATACTTGAGCGCCTGTCGGGGCAATAAAGCGTCCGTCAGATGTTCCGCCACTGGTTGAAAGTTTGGTTTCTACACCTGTTACATTTTTAATCGCGACTTTTGCGGCATTGACCAATTCCCCGACTGGGGTTAGAAATGGTAAGCCTGAAAAGGTCCACTGAATGCTGTAATTTAGTTGATGCTTATCTAAGATGTCGAGAACACGTTGTTGAAGGATTTCGGCAGTAACTTCTGTTGAATAACGGAAGTTAAATGTCACTTTCAATGAACCAGGAATGACATTGGTCGCGCCTGTACCTGCTTGGATATTTGAAATTTGGAAAGAGGTCGCAGGGAAGTATTCGTTGCCATTGTCCCAAACGGTTTCACATAACTCATTGAGCGCTTTAGATGAGGAGTGAATCGGGTTTTCTGCAAGATGAGGGTAGGCAACATGCCCCTGCTTACCATGAACGGTTAAAACAGCATTTAACGAACCACGACGCCCATTTTTTACAATATCACCCAATTGATGAGTACTCGAAGGTTCGCCAACCAAACACCATGTCATTTTTTCTTGGCGTGCTTCTAAGGTTTCCACAACTTTAACTGTACCGTTAATCGATGGACCTTCTTCATCAGAGGTAATTAAAAAGGCTATAGAACCTTTATGATTAGGATGCTTTGCAACGAAACGTTCAGAAGCAACCACCATCGCGGCTAAAGCTGTTTTCATATCCGCAGTACCACGCCCATATAACTTACCGTCGCGGATGGATGGTAAAAATGGATCTGAGTTCCATGCATCTAGTTGTCCAGTAGGAACAACATCTGTATGTCCTGCAAAACAAAAAACTGGACTTTCCGTGCCACGACGAGCCCACAAGTTATCAACATCTTCAAAACGTAAGTTTTCGATATTAAAACCAATCTTTGCCAATCGCTCAGCCATGATATTCTGGCAATCATGGTCAACAGGGGTAACAGACGGTTGGCGGAGGAGTTGTAAACTAAGTTCAAGCGTATCGGAATGGTTCATGCGAGATGTAGATAAATCTGGTGAAATTTGAACCGATATAATAGGGGAATATTGCCAAGAAAGGTATGTTAAAAAAAACCTTATCTTTTCAAAGATAAGGTTTTATGGTCTATTTTTTACAAATTACATTTTATCTTGGGTTTTTTCAGCAGACTGCGTTACTTTTTCTCCAGCTTTAGATACATCTTTACCGAAACCTTTGAAGGTATTACAGCCAGTTAAAACAAAAGTGGCCATGATAGACGCAACTAAGATTTTTTTCATGCTTGTCTCCGACTCAATTTAATTATGGTGTATGTAAGAGGCTAAAGAAATAAGATGAAAATGAACATAATTGTTTGACGGTAGAAGTGTTATAAAGTGTTACTTACTGAAATTTAATGAAATCAGCATCGCTTAAATAGCAGAGAAGGCTGACGAAACATATAGTAGAAGGGTTCGGCTGTTGTATTGTGGTACAGGCCATCGGTCCACCAATCTGCTGTTGATGAAGATGCAAGTTGGTTTGGGCAAAGCCATTCTTGGCGCTGTAAACGATAATAAGCCAATTCGGGAATATGAGTTCCCCATTGCCCTAAACGTCTAGAGGCATTCACCCATGTTGGGAGTGTTAATTTATCTTGAGAGCGAGGCAAAAAAAGCTGCCCTTTCATCACTGCAAATTTACGCTGGATTTGAATATTATTCGCTTCTGAAAACTGAAATTGGCGTTCGGTAAAATGCTTTAATTTTCGATGTAAGGTATCTTCTCTATTCAGTCCGAACCATTGTGACAAACTTAATTCGCTCTCACCAAGATAATATTTGAGAGCAACTTCCCAATGTTCAACTTCCTGCGTTTGTTGATTGAGCACAAGAAAATCGATTTCGCCTAAAGTGATTGCCCCTGAAATTTTTTGGATACTATGTCCAAGCAATTGATAGGGATGGTAAGCATCATCCAACAGCCAAAACCACAATAAATTTTCAAAACGTAAGCCTAAACGAGTGCTTTTAAGGCGTGCGAGAAAATCAAGTAGAGGTTGTGGTTGCTGATCAAGTTGTTGTAAGCGTGGTTCATATTGCTGGTACAACGTTTGCCAAGTCTGGTCGTTGTGAATGCTGAATTTATTTTTCAGATTTAGTTCATTTGGGATTTGAGCCAAAATATTGGGACTGGCAATGGAAAAAGCCAACTGTCGTACAATAGGATGCTTAAACTGTAACCACGGTTCAAATAAAGCGGGGCGGGTCATTATTTTAAGCATGAAGCAAACTCGATCATGGAAATAATACGCTAAGTTTAAGAAACGACAATGAAAACACTTTATACTAGCACGGTTGTTTTGACGCGTTGGTTAAATACGAAATGAAAATATTGTTTTGGCGTAGTTTAGTCATCATTTTTATTACCTTAGGGATAATTGGTGCGATTCTACCGGGTATGCCAACGACGGTATTTTTGATTATCGCGGCGTGGGCAGCATCGAAAGGATGGCCGCAAATGGATGCATGGTTACTCAATCATCCTAAATATGGCCCAACATTGCGTAACTGGCGTGAAAATGGCACGGTGCCGCGTAAAGCAAAATGGCTTGCCAGTATCATGATGTTGATTAGCGGTATCATCATGCTCTTTACCAATGCGCCGTTTTTAGTCAAAGTTTTTACCAATGTCACCATGTTTACGGTCGCTGTTTGGCTATGGCTCCGCCCTGAACCTGAGCGAGGATAAGCAAAGCAACGCTTTGCCCGAGCGCAAGACCTTGCGGAACGTTGTTCCTCATACGCTCGAGTGGCGAGTTAATAAAAGCAACGCTTTGCCCTGAGAAGCGTTTAAAGCTTCGCAAGAAGAAGAGCAGCTACGCTCGAGTGACGGGTTAATAAAAGTGAAGACCTTGCGGAACGTTGTTCCTCATACGCTCGAGTGGCGAGTTAATAAAAGCAACGCTTTGCCCTGATAAGCGTTTAAGCTTCACAGGAAGACGAGAGCAATTAAAGTAATAAAGTCACTCGATGCATAGGTCGTGGTGAACACTCGAAAAATTGAAAATCATCTTTCACTACAAATCAAAACTACAGAAATCGCAGCATTTTTATGTTGAAATAAAGCAATAGAATGAAAGATAGAGATTGAAAATGCCCTATACACTTGAACAGGCTGATATTTTAATTGATTTGGCACAACAAACTTTACGACTGCCAAAACATAACAAGTTTTATGTTATTTCTTCAGGCAAGAATGGTATCGGCGAACATGAAAATAGTGGAAAAACGCCAAGAGGGTGGCATCAAGTCGCACAAAAGATTGGTGCTAATGCAGAAAGAAATACGGTATTTATTGGTAGACAGCCGACAGGTGAAGTCTATGATCAACAACTTGCACAACAATTCCCACAACGAGATTGGATTTTATCGCGAATCTTATGGCTAGATGGTTTAGAAGCTGGATTTAATCAGGGGGAGGGCTGTGATACTTTTAAGCGTTATATTTATATTCATGGCACACCAGAGACAGAACCAATGGGCATCCCAATGTCGCATGGTTGTATCCGAATGAAGAATGATGAAATTATCGAGCTGTTTGAGCTGATCTCAGAACAGGCTTTGGTTTATATTTCAGAGCAGACTTTAGAAAACCAAGATTTAAAATGTGAATAAGTGTTTAAATAAAATACGAAAATACCGCATTTATCAAAGAATTACTTATTTTTTAATCACTCACACGGTTTTTTCGGGAAAGTGTGTCAAAAGCGTTTGACACGCTGTAAAGATTCTCTATAATGCACCTCACAAACGATAAAGACGTTAAGGGCGCTTAGCTCAGTTGGTAGAGCGTCTGCCTTACAAGCAGAATGTCGGCGGTTCGATCCCGTCAGCGCCCACCAAGCCTTTACGTTAAAACTTCAAGTGCAGCGGTAGTTCAGTTGGTTAGAATATCGGCCTGTCACGCCGAGGGTCGCGGGTTCGAGCCCCGTCCGCTGCGCCACTTAAGTTTTAACATCGTTTTACCCATAATTGCAAAATTATAGTGCAGCGGTAGTTCAGTTGGTTAGAATATCGGCCTGTCACGCCGAGGGTCGCGGGTTCGAGTCCCGTCCGCTGCGCCACTTTAAATTTGTGAGGTTGGGAACACCTTTGGATACAAGACTACGCACTTTTTTTGTCTTGCGTCATAAAATTGATTTTCAATCAATTTTACCTTGCGCTTCGTAAAAAGTGATACTTTTTACTTGCTCAGGGCGCTTAGCTCAGTTGGTAGAGCGTCTGCCTTACAAGCAGAATGTCGGCGGTTCGATCCCGTCAGCGCCCACCATAGTTTGTAATACTTACTTCGTAAAGAAGTATACCGATGCAGCGGTAGTTCAGTTGGTTAGAATATCGGCCTGTCACGCCGAGGGTCGCGGGTTCGAGCCCCGTCCGCTGCGCCATTCTCTTGATATCGTTTTAAGAGAATGATAGTTTTGACAAGTATCTTTATACTTGATCTCTGAAACGAGAGTTAACTAGAAAAATCAAAGATTTTTCTCTTTCACTCGGACAAAGCTTCGCTTTGTTTATCCTCGTTCAGGGCGCTTAGCTCAGTTGGTAGAGCGTCTGCCTTACAAGCAGAATGTCGGCGGTTCGATCCCGTCAGCGCCCACCATATCTCCTTTCTAGATACTCAAATCATTGTAATCAATATCGAATTATTTTATGATTGGCCTCAATAATGATTCTAATATTGAAGCAATTTATGAGAAATCCTTATCAACGTAAGGCCGCGTCGAAATCTCAAACAACAACATCTAACTCTTCATCGAAAGACGCTTATCGCCAATTTATTCAAAATATTATTTTGCAACGTCAAGTGATTGCGTTATATCACGATGGTTGGGCTTTGTGTTCTACACCTTCAGGTCAGCATGCCCTGTCAGTTTGGCAGAATAAAGGTCTAGCAAAATTATTAATTAAAGACAATTGGGCGCAATATAGTATTCAAGAAGTCTCGTTAAAGGATTTCATTGAAAAGATGATTCCATTTCTAAAAGAAAATAATACGATTTTATCTTTAGATTTAACCCCAGAGGGGAATAATCTGTTGGTGACGCCAGATACATTGTTATTGGATATCAAGAACTTTTTATACCAAATCTATTTGCAACGTCCTGATATTTTTGAAGAGCTAAATTTGCCATTACCGCGTGACATCCGAATCCATCAATAAGTAGGGTCTGTTGAGATTTTACAAACCCATAATTTTATACTTGATGGATGTGGTAAACCTTAATCAGTATTCATTGAGTAGCCAACCACTGACATAAGCAAAATATTCTCTTAACCATGCGTTATATTGCGTGGCTAGTGGTGTTGTTGAGCCGACCATCGTGAAATTTGTGTAGCCTTGTTTTTTCGCAATTGCTGCGGCACGTAGCGTATGGAAATCACTTGTGACAATAATAATTGGCTGTTGAATCGTAATATCCTGTGCCTTTAACAGCGGTTGGCTATTCTTTAGATTTAGTTCGGTGCTGGTGCTTCGATCTTCTAAGATAATTTGTGCTGTGGGAATGTGATAGGTCTGTTGCAAATAACGTGACATGACCAAAGCTTCACTCTCAGTTTCACCAAAATCCAATCCACCTGAAAGGATTAATTTCGCATTGGGTTGAGCTAAAGCGATTGGCGCTGCACGATCTAAACGTTTGGCAAGTGTGGCAGATGGTTGTCCATTTTCAACACCACTGCCTAATACAATGATTGCAGCCACAGGTGATGTGTCTGATATGTTCGTTGTATTGTTTGCAAGATAATGGAAGAAATAGCCTAAGCTGACCAACCAGACCCAAAAGCATAACCAGCCGAATCGCCAGATTGAATATAGGCGAAAATGGTAAAAAAAGAAGCGTTCAATATGGTAATAAAAGAGCGAATATAAACAGAAAAAAAGACCAAGTAGAAGAGGGAGTACCGTCCCAATATGAATCTTTTTAAGTGCGATCAATATTGCACCATCTAGAAATAACAGAATACCAATAACGGCAAAAAAAATACGAAGCCATAAACTCAGTTGCATAATCTTAATCGAAGTCGATTTGAATCAGCTCAGTGTATGTAAAATGAATTGAAAGGCAAACTTTTTTAATCATCAAATTTAATCTTCAAACAATAAAACGAGTGATTCAACACCCGTTTTATTGCTTTGGATTTAGTACACATCTCGACGGTAACGCCCAGTTTGACGTAATTCATCAACCTGATCTTCACCCAATATCTCGATGAGAGCTTGATCCACACCTGCTGCCATACCATCAATGCTACCGCAGACGTAAATCACAGTCCCTTGCTTGATCCAGTTGATTAACTCATCAGCATTGTCGCGCAAGATATCTTGTACATAGATCCTTTGTTCTTGATCTCTAGAAAAGGCGAGGTCAAGACGTTGTAGTGTGCCCATATTTTTCCATGCTTGGATGGTTTCTTGGTAAAAGAAATCATGGTCGCGCTGACGTTCACCAAAAATAAGCCAATTCGCTGAATAATTTTGACGATTACGCTGCTGTAATAAACTCATTAAACCTGCGATACCAGTACCATTGCCGATACAAATAATAGGGCGGTTGTCATCAATGAGATGGAACGATTCGTTGGTACGTATGCGCAAAGCAATATCTTGTTTAAGCTGTGCAAACGTCGTTAACCAGCCTGATCCTAAGCCGTGTTGACCCTGTTCATCGTAATGCTGACGCACCACAAGTCTTAATACTTGTTGCGATGGAATACTGGCAATTGAGTATTCACGAGTAGGTAGAGTGGGTAATTGTTCTAGCAATTGTTCGAGATCACTAAAAGGCTGAATTTCAACCCGCAAGTTTTTATCCCAAAGTGCTTGCTCGATATTTTGATTACGTGATTTTATGATTGTTTGTGTTGGAATTTGCAGTTTGTCTAAGAAGGCTTGAATCTCAACCAAACTATTGGCAGGTTGAATCTCTGCGATATCACCTGCATGCCAAGTCATATCATGTGTTGCAGTGAGTTCGATATTATAAGCCGCTTGTCCCAGACTATTTGGGTTCAGCACATTACGTTGGCTTAATGTCCATTGATCAAAGGTTTTTTCGATATTCATTGCATGCAATTCATGCTGAGTCACAACCGATAAAGCTTGATTCCAGCGTTGAATATCATGGGTATTTGCATTGTCAACTTCAATTAAATCAAACAATGGCTGTGCGTGGCATTGCTGTAACCATGTATTCACTGCATGACCAAAGCTGCAATAACTGTCTACATATTCTTTAGAGCCAAGTGCGAGAACTGCATATTGCATTTGACTAAGGTCAAGGCGTTGTTGCATCAGCTTTTTGTTAAAGCCTGTCGCTAAGTCTGGTGCTTCACCTGTACCGTAGGTACTCACAACAAATAAAACCTGTTGAGCGTGTTGCAGATCTTGTTCTGTCAGTTGTTGAATAGGTTTGACGATTGTTGGTTGTTGTGCCTCTTGTAAGCTTGTTGCAGTACGCCAAGCCAGTTGTTCAGCCACGCCCGTTTGCGATGCATAAGTAATGAGCCAAGGCGTTGCATTTGGATCAATCTGTTGGCCGATCAGAGATTGGCGAGCTGCGAGTGTTAATTTTTTTTGCTTACGTCGTTTAAGGTAAAGCATCCAGCCTGTCACAAAAAATAATGGCATGGCCAATGATGCAAGCATAGCAATGAATTGATAAGTTGATCCAAAAAAGCTACCTCGATGAACAGGCAGCATGCTGCTCATGATTTTTTCATTGAGCTTTTTATCTTCGTATAATTCAAACTTTTCAAATTTGTGCTCTTGATAGTTGTATACCGCTTGGTTGCGTGCTCGTTCATGTTGTGCAATTGCATCAACAAATGTTAACTCAACTTTTTGATCGTCCTGTTTCGGTATATTTAGCGTCAAACTCGAGTATTCGCGTCCGATGTTGGCGTTCACACCCGTCCAAGTTTGGGTCAGAACCATGCCGATCTGTTGATTGGATAAATCTGGTTGTTCATTTTTATGTTGTTCAGGGTTGTGTTGATTACGTTGTGGTTGTTCTACCCCCATGACTTTGAACATACCTGAACGCCACCAATCATAAGACCAGTACAAGCCCGTACATGCAAACAAGAGGTAAAACACAATCACCCATGTGCCCACGACCGCATGTAAGTCCCAAATAAAATTACGGCCTTTCAATTTAGGTTTGATCAAGAACCATTGCTTGAAGGTATGTTTCTTTGGAAAGCGTAGATAAATACCACTTAATACAAAGAAAATAAGGATCAGTGTTGATGCACCTGTGATTTGTGCACCATATTCTCCAGCCGTTAAGTTGCGATGTAATCGCTGGATAAACTGGAAAAATTCACGTCCTTTTACTTCGGGTAGCACCTCAGCCGTATAGGGATTTACCATCATGTTATAGCCACGACGTGCGCCTTCTTTTTTAATATTGACGGTGGAGGATGCTGTCGGGTCAGTCGCAATGGTAATGCTATTGATTTCAATCTCGGGTTGTTGTTGATTGAAATGTAAGTAGAGCTGAGCAGGGGTTAATTTAGGTACAACCGCAGCTTCGACCACATAGCTATCATGGTTGATCCATTTTAGAATTTGTTGATCGTATGAGTAAATTGCGCCTGTAACACCCATTAAAGACAGGATGAGACCAGCGGTGATCCCTAAAAACCAATGGATCTGAAAGAAAGCTTTTTTAAACATGGTTTTGACGGTATGCAGGTGGGAGAATAAATATGGGCAAATTATAGCGGAAGGCATTCGTTTTGATAAGAATAATATTGATTTTTATTCTCATTTGATTCTTGCAGGCGTAAAAAACCTCTCATAAAGAGAGGTTGGTTACATCAATATTCATATTAAATAGGTTTTGCCGCACCAACAGTTTCATTCAAGTGTTTACGGATTGTTTTGAATGCAAAGTTCTTAGAGTCCATACGTTTTGGCAGGATATAAGCACCTTGTTGTTGTTCACCTTTTGGTGTTTTCACTTTGAAATTTACAAGGATAAAGTCAGGTGAGTTATACCACTCGTAAATATCTTTCCAACCAATCGTAGCAGTACCTTCTTGCAAGCCTACTTTTTGACGCATCACGATACCATGAGGCTGTACACCTAAACGGATCCCTTTAATATCTTGGACAGGGAACTCTTTCATTTTACGTTTTACGTACCATTCAAGACCGAATCTTTTAATGATGTAGAAAAGCGCAACCCCGATAATCACAACCCAACAAATCACTGTTGAGTAAGTAGAATAATACTTGATGAGTCCTGCAGAAACTAAAGAAAGTACCACAAGTGCGATCATGATGATCCATGCTTTGCGGCTGAACTTGTTGGTACTGCGCCAAATCATAAGTTGAGCTTGACGTTGTTCAACTTCAGAAACTTCGTAAGGAACAGGTTGTAGCGTATAAGCGTATAAATTTTTGGCGGTCATAGTTTAAAAATTGAGTCTAGAACTGGATTAAGTTTAGCATTAATTAGAGCGTGTTGGCACGACATAAACGCTCTCAATCAAAGATATATAGACGTAATAGGCGATTAGTATTGCCCCACACTTTGTTACAGTGAAGCAAACTCAGTGCCGTCTTCATTAGGCTCGTGCCGTAGACTTTGTTTAAGCATGCTTAAACGCGTCAAAATACTGAACATGAGCGAGAGTTGTTGCAAAATAATTAATGATTTTGGATCATTCTCTTCATCACGACTTAAGCGTTGTCGGATGTTTTGCAGCATATTTTGTGCTGATAAATCAGGCACTTCATCTCTGAGTAGTGCACCTTGAATATCATCGAGAGCTTGATCTAGCAGCGTTAAGATCTCTTGATCTTGAATTTGTTCACGGTGTGCGCCCAACGCGGCGATATAGCTCAAAAAGGTATGGCTCAGGCATAAAAACTCAAATGCTTGATTTTTGTGTGTGCTATCAATATTCGGTTCTGTGGCGAGTGTGGAAATCAATGAAGCGACTTCTGCATCGGTATTGTGTGCGGTACGTCGAACCACACGATAGTTCAATGCGTTATTGCGACCTTGGTGATATTGTTCAACCACTTCTGCTAAGTATTTACATTGTGCCTGTAAAGAACGTTGAATCGAGCGAGGCAGTCTACGAAACTTCCAATCTGGCCAAATGAAGCTGACCCCAAACCACGCCAAGGCACAGCCAATAACGGTATCAATCAAGCGAGGCAGACCCGCGGCAAATGCAGAACCATCTAGGTTAAAGTTAATTAACGCCAAAATCGTAATGAACGCGGTAGCTTGTGCATATTGTTTACTCCGAAGTTCGAAAAATAAAATTCCACTGAGTATCAACATGACCAGTTGTCCTTCGATTGAAGGAATAAAATAGATAATTGCTAGACCAACAATGATCCCCACCAAAGTACCGACAATCCGTAAGTATAAGCGTCGTTTAGTGGCATTGAAGTTAGGCTGGCAGACAAACAATGCGGTCATCAAAATCCAATAACCATATTCAATGTTGGTGAGTTGAATAAATAGATAACCGATAAAGAGAACGATAGATAAGCGGACAGCATGACGGAATAAAACAGATTCAGGACTTAGGTGCTGTTTTACACGCACAATAATGTCATTTACCCCTTTAAGATCATCATCTTTGAGTTGGTTTTCGACTTGTTGGGCTGTGTCTAATTGCAAGTTTCGTTCTGTCTCTAGGTTTTGTAATTGTGCATCAATTGATTTTAGATTTTGATAAAGCGCAAATAAGGCATTAATCCGCACCTGATCATAGATGCCATCTTCACGCATTTTTTCTAGGGATAGTCTTAAGTTTTCAAAGCTATGTTTAAAGCGTTTGTTATGTACATAACGTGTGCGGCTTAAAATAGATTGTGCCAAGTCCTGACAGGCCTTACCTTGGATCGACAAAATCCGTTGGAAGCGAAACAAGATATCACTGTGTTGGAAAACTTTGGCCAGTTTTTGATAGTCAATGTGGGCGGAGTCCGCACGTTCATGGATATCTTGAACCACAAAATAATACTGCAGACTGCGCCGCGTATCTTTTTGCCCTCGGTCTCCTTTGAGCCGAGTCAGTAATGCCACGCGTAGATTGTTAAAAATCGCAATCAGTTTGCTATTTTCCATCGACAAATCAATCATGCTTTGCTGATAACTCGAAGGCGTCATGTCGACATCAAACAAATTTGATTTCGCATATAAGAAACTTCCTAATGCGCTATATGAGGCTGCGAGTTGATCTTGTAACTGTCGAACAGGAAATAGTAGAAAACTAATTGTTGAAATGAGGCCATACCACGCCGCGCCCGCCACTAATAGTGCAGGTTGTAAATACCATTGCTCAAATAGATGCACACCGAGCATGGTGTATACGGAAATAACCAAACATCCGTAAGCAATCGTGGCATAACGACGACCGAGCGAACCCAACAGAATCCAGCCAATGCATGAGGCAATCAGTCCAATCGCAAAAACCATTGGATAGGGGAATAACAATTGAACCGAGGCAGCGGTGATAAAGAAACCGATATAGGTATATATCAGGTTCATGATGCGAACGGAAAAGCGATCATCAATGTCACTAATTCCCGCCGCAACCACACCTAAAGTCAATGGAATCGTAGCAAGTTGGTAACCCATCAAATAAGGAACAAATGCTGTTCCCGTAAAAGCGATTAACATACGCACGTTGTACATAAACGTGGTGTTATAGGTTGCTTGTTTTAAACGTTTGAACCAAGGATTCAAGAGCTGTCCTTTTTGTATTGTGCCGTCGATTTTATTCTTCATATTATGCACAAATTAAAGCGAGGATGCTAAGCTTACAATCTCAATAAACTTGAAAAGTACAGCATTATGCAGGCGGAGCAATCTCAAAAGCGTCAGTATTCCACAGCATGGATTATGTTACTTGCCCTATTAACGGCATTGGGGCCGCTTTCGATCGACATGTATTTACCTGCATTGCCGCAAATGGCAGACGAGTTCGGGGTCAGCACGCAAATGGTGGCCAACAGTTTGCCTGCATATTTCTTGGGGCTTGCCATCGGTCAACTTTTTTATGGACCGATCAGTGATCGTATTGGGCGTAAGACACCGTTATATTTTGGGCTGGCTTTATATGCGATTGCCAGTTTAGCTTGCGTTTTTGTCACCAATGAATGGACCTTAATAGCCGCACGTATTTTTCAAGCTTTAGGTGGTTGCGTGGGGGTGGTGATTGCTAGAGCAGCGATTCGAGATCGTTTGGATGTCGCAGGTTCAGCACAGGCTTTTTCTAGCATGATGATCGTGATGGGACTGGCGCCGATTTTGTCACCGATCTTTGGCGCTTGGATTTTAATTTTCTTTCCTTGGCAGGTTATTTTTTTCTGCTTAGCGATCATTGGTGTGATCTGTTGGTTGTGCGTACACTTTTTCTTTACAGAATCGTTGCCTGTGGAGCGTCGTTTAAAACTATCGGTTTATCAAGTCACTACGCTCTATGCTGCAATTTTAAAAGATGAAAGCTTTAGAGTGCCGATGTTGGCAGGTTGTCTAACAGGCGCTGCATTATTTTGTTATATCAGCTCAGCTTCTGCTGTTTTTATGGGCCAATATGGACTGTCTCAGCAGCAATTCTCTTACGCATTTGCACTGAATGCAGCGGGCATTATGTTGATGTCGTCATTGAATAAGCATTTGAATACGCGAATGGGTATTTTTTCGCGCTTGCGTTTAGGTGGTTCTATTCAATGCTTTGGTGCTTTGATTGTGGTGAGTGCAGGCTTGATGGCAAATGCACCTTTGTGGTTTTTAATGATTGGCTTGTTCTTAGTGGTATCAGGTATTGGTTTAACAGGTCCAAATGCGATGGCACTGGCAATGTCTCAGCAAGGTGCACGAGCGGGAACTGCGAGCGCAATCATGGGCAGTACCCAGTTTGCCTTTGGTTTACTCGGTGGCGTGATTCTCAATTTCTTGATTTGGAAAGCATCGCTTAATATGGGCTTGATGATGTTGATGTTTACCAGTGTTGGATTGTTGATGATTTTTAAGGTTGGTAAACAGCAAAACAGTATCTCCGTTTAGAGATACTGCTGAAAGTTTGAATTATTCATCTACAAATACAGTGAAGTTTTCTACGGGTTCACGCGGCGTAATAAAAGTATTCACGATATGGTCTGGATCGGCATAGCCCAATGCGACGGCACAGACCAGATCTTCATCTTCAGGCGCGCCAAGCACTTCTAAAACGATGGGGTGAAAATGGTTCCAAGCCGCTTGTGGACACGTATCTAAACCACGTGCTTTTGCTGCAATCATGACGTTTTGGATCATCATGGAAATATCCATTTTTGCACCAATCCCCATGATTTTATTTACGGTAAAGTATAAGGCGACAGGCGCATCAAACAATTGAAAGTTACGCAATTGTTGTGCAGCCATTCGGTCTTTTTCACCTTTTTGAATGCCGAGTAAACCGTACAGTCCCCAGCCATTTTCACGGCGACGGTCAATAAATGGCGAAATCCACGTTTCAGGATAGTAAGCAAAAGTCTCTTGATAATGTTGTGCCAGTTCTGGTTTTTGAAAAAGTTCAACTTGTGCCGTACAAACACGGTCAATCATTTCCGCTCGTTTTCTCCCTGTGACCACATAGACTTTCCATGGCTGTGTGTTTGTGCCTGAAGGAGCACGACTGGCAACAGCGAGAATGTCTTTAATGGTTTGGGTATCAACAGGGGTGTCCAAAAATGCACGTACTGAATGGCGTGATGTAATGGCATTATCAACGTAGCGGACCTGTTCCATGTTCATAAAAACTCCTGATATTTCTTTGATCTTTCTCATCTGATGAGACTATAAAGCAATCATGACTTTTTGAGGATGATTTTTAAACCATGAATTAAGATTTGTTTGAAAAATAATCGACCGCGTTGGGGTTGGTGAAAATAGAATCAGTTTTTTTCTATTCGATTTCTTTTTGTGAAAAAGAAATTTATTTATAACACAATGAAATAGAAATAATATTTAGATAGATATGTTCCAAGTATTCTTGTTCTTCCCATAAAAAAATACACACAATATTCTAAATTTATGCATAATACGCCCTTTTTAAAAATTGATTAGGCTTTCCTTGCTGATAAAGGTGAGGGGGATTTTCCATGTTAAGTGTATTAAATTTACCCAATTTTATGCTTATGGAAAATGTTGAAATATACACCAGACAAAGGAGCTTCTTATGAGTTCAACTCTCATCCGCAAGCCGTTCGCAGTGCAAGGTTTGGCAATGATCGTTGCAGCCTTGATGATGAACAATGCACACGCAAGCAGTGAGCAAGAGCAGATTCAACAGCTTCGCGCTGAAGTAAATGAGTTAAGGGCTTTATTAGAACAATATCTACCTCCAATAAAACAACAAAGTGATGCCCCAAAAGTTGTAGAAACACCAACTACAGTTATCGCAAATAATGACAATGCCCAGAAAGTTACAACAGAGGCGACGCAAAAATCCCCTCTAGGCTTTAGCACGGCTTCAGGTGCTCAAGTGCAACTTTATGGTTTCCTACGTGGTGATGCTTCCTACCAAGTAAAAGGTGGTGATGGCATATTCAACCGTATTAACAAAGTTGATCTGGAAGGCCAAGAAAAAAATAGCGATCGTTTTTATAGCACAGCTACCGTGACCCGATTTGGTCTTGATTTTAAAGCACCTGTCGAAGGCGCCAAGGTTAGTGCTAAGTTAGAAGTCGATTTTCGTGGTGGTAGTAGTAATGATACGATACGGATTCGGCATGCTTATTTGACTTATAACGACTGGTTATTTGGTCAAACCACTTCAACGTTCTTGGCAACTGATGTACAGCCAGAAATGCTGGATTTTAACTCACCATTAGGTATTGGAACCTTCCGCACCCCGATGGTACGCTACAGCGGTAAATTGGATTCAGATATAAGTTATGCCATTGCTTTGGAAAAGAGCAATGATGATAATCGAGTACCCGCATTCACTTCTAAACTGAAATATGACTTTGCAGAAGGTAAAGGTACCAGCTCAGCACGTGTTTTATTGACTGAAGCACGCAGCAAGGCCGCTTTTGACAAAGATCATAAACAAATCAGTGCCAATGATTCAGACTTGGGTTGGGGTGTTGCTGTTGGTGCAAAATATAAGTTCACTGATGCATTACAGGCAATGATTGACTATTCACATGTCAAAGGTGACAGCAAGTTTTTGCTGTATAGCAATAATGCCTTTAATGTAAATCCAAATAATTTGGATATACATCTCAATGAATTTGATGCATTTACAGCGGGTGCAAGCTATCAAATTACGCCGAAACTGCGTAGTACTTTAGCTTATGGCGCAATGTTTGCAGATGATAGCAATGACTTTGCTAAACAGGCTGTGACCGATGCAACACAAAACAAAACTTTGCAACAAGGTTGGTGGAACGTCATGTATTCACCAGTAACACCAATTACGTTTGGTTTAGAGTATATCTATGGTGAACGTAAGACCTTTGATGGACAAAAAGGTAAGGATAGCCGTGTAGGAGCGATGGCGCGCTATAACTTCTAACCTATCCTGCGGTGTAATCATCCGTGAAAATGAGTTGATTTGATAAACGCAGGGTTCTTACAAAGAACTGTATGCTTTTTATTAAGTTGATTGAGTTTTCACTCATTTTGAGAGTTACTATTTCATTGTTTTATTAGATGGAAAAACGTCGAAAAAACGAATGAAATAAACGGAAGAAGATATGGAATTTACTTTTAATGGTTTTTATACCTTAATTTCGGCGGTTATCGTTTTGTTATTAGGGCGTCTGCTCGTCAACAAAATTGATTTTTTAAAGCGTTATAATATTCCTGAGCCAGTCGCTGGTGGTTTAGTTGCAGCAGTATTGTCATTACTGGTTCATTCATTCTTTGGATACAGTATTATTTTTAGTAGCCAATTACAGACCAGCTTTATGTTGATCTTCTTTGCTTCGATTGGTTTAAGTGCCAACTTTATGAAGCTAAAAGAAGGCGGTATTGGACTGGTATTGTTCTTAGGCTGTATCGCTGCCTATATCGTCGTTCAAAATGCCGTGGGTATGAGCTTGGCTTCACTGCTTGGTGTTGATCCTTTGATTGGTTTGATTGCAGGTTCTGTGACCTTGACCGGTGGTCATGGTACTGCGGGTGCTTGGGGTGAAATCCTAGAAACTCAATATGGTATCCAAGGTGCATTGACCTTAGGTATGGCAAGTGCGACTTTCGGTTTGATTATCGGTGGGATCATCGGTGGTCCGTTAGCCAAGTTATTGATCAACCGTCATAGTTTGGCACGTGCCAAGACACCTGCTCAAATCCAAGATCGTGATACTCATCCAGATCCGCACCCTGATGATTTGGCGCCATTTGAAAACCCACATCAAGTTCGTTTGATTACTGCAGACAACGCGATTACGACCTTAGGTATGTTTGCGGCTTGTCTTGCATTTGCAGAATTTATGACAGGGTATAGCAAAGGCACATGGTTTGAGTTGCCAACGTTCGTATGGGCGCTTGGCGGCGGTGTGATCTTACGTAATATCTTAGAAAGTGTGTTGAAGGTCGATATCTTTGATCGTGCAATCGATGTATTTGGTAATGCATCGCTTTCGTTATATTTAGCAATGGCACTGTTATCACTGAAACTGTGGCAATTGGCAGATTTGGCTGGTCCATTGGTTATCATTTTAACCGCGCAAACATTGGTTATGGCATTGTATGCTGCATTTATCACCTTCCGTGTCATGGGCAAAAACTATGATGCTGCGGTATTGGCAGCAGGTCATTGTGGCTTCGGTATGGGGGCAACACCAACCGCCGTTGCAAACATGCAGGCGATTACCAATATGTATGGACCGTCACATAAGGCATTCTTAATTGTTCCTTTGTGTGGTGCGTTCTTTGTTGATTTAATTAACGCAACAGTGATTCAAGTGATCTTGAAATTCTTTGCCTAAGTCGAATTAAAAAGCCCCTTTGGGGGCTTTTTTGATTTATCCATTGTTAATCGGCTATGTCCATTGATACATAGCATCTGCAAAAGCGAATAAGTGATGAATGAAAAATTAAATGCCACGCTGATGTCGTGGGTACAATTCTTGAATGATCCACTTTGGAATTTCTTGGTTATTTTACTGGTTGCTGTTGGACTGTTTTATACCTTAATTACAGGTGCAGTTCAGTTACGGTTATTCTTGCAAAGTATCCGCGTGATGAAAGGTAGCCGTAAAGAGTGCAAAGATGATCATGGAATTACCCCTTTTCAGGCTTTTGTAACTGGACTCGCCAGTCGTGTTGGCGTGGGTAATATTGCAGGTGTTGCGATTGCGATTGCGATTGGTGGGCCGGGTGCTGTTTTTTGGATGTGGTTGACTGCCTTTTTGGGGATGAGTTCAGCATTTGTTGAGTCGTCATTGGCTCAGTTATTCAAAGTCAGAGATCATCAAAATAAGCAATTCCGTGGTGGACCCGCATACTATATTACTCAGGGTTTAAAGCAAAAATGGCTCGGGGTGGTGTTTGCACTTTCACTTATTCTCGCTTATGGCTTTGTTTTTAATGCTGTTCAAGCAAATGCAATTATTGGTGCAACCTCACATGCTTGGGGATGGGATAAAGCCAATGTTATCTTGGGTTTAGGCGGTCTTGATTTAGAGGTTTCTTGGCTCGGGATCGTGCTGGTGATCATGACTGCGCTGGTGATTTTTGGTGGTATTAAGCGTATTGCGAAGGTTGCAGAGAAGATTGTGCCTTTCATGGCACTTTTATACATCGGGGTTGCTTTGTACATCGCGATGATTAATTTCCCAATGCTACCTGAAATTTTTAAATTGATTTTCACCAAAGCATTCGAGTTTGAAGCAGCGGCAGGTGGTTTCTTTGGCGCCATGATCTCTATGGCGATGATGTTGGGAATTAAACGTGGTTTGTTCTCAAACGAAGCAGGTATGGGGTCTGCACCAAATGCAGCAGCTGCATCTGATGTGAAGCATCCTGTAAACCAAGGTTTGGTGCAAATGCTCGGTGTATTTGTTGATACCTTTGTGGTCTGCTCGTGTACAGCTATTATTATTATGGTTTCAGGTTTGTACCATGAAGCTGGTTTTGAAGGTGTGACCTTAACTCAAAAAGCATTAGAAAGTCAGATCGGTGCTTGGGGTGGTGGTTTCCTTGCAGTTTTACTTTTCTTGTTTGCCTTCTCATCAATCATTGGTAACTATGCTTATGCAGAAAGTAACGTCAGATTTATCAATAACAATGCAAAACTGATGTTTATTTTCCGTGTCATGGTCTTAATGATGGTCTACTTCGGCGCGATCACCAGTGTACCATTGGTGTGGTCGATGGCTGATTTGTCGATGGGCTTGATGGCAACCATTAACTTGATTGCGATTGTATTATTGACGCCAATCTTCTTGATCCTATTGAAAGATTATACCGCTCAACTTAAAAAAGGCGTTAAAGAGCCTGAGTTTAAGATTGATAATTATCCTGAGTTGAAGAAGAAAGTCGATTCAGATATTTGGTAATGTTTTAAGCTCAAATAGCTCCTTTCGAGGGGCTTTTTTATGAGGTTTTGCTGAAAAAATACAAAAAAATGCTACATCTTTTTTTCAATGCAGTCGTTAGAATCCGACCAGAAATTAAATAAAGATGGCAAATGTCGCGTATGAAACAACTTGGGTTATGGACACTTGGACTTTCAGTCATGATGTTAACGGGCTGTCAAACCACCAAACATCTATCGCCAATTGTTGAAGATGCTCAGGCGCATGTGGTCAGTCAACCTTTCGCTCAGATCAAAAAGCAAAAACGCCCTGTGATTGCATTGGTGCTGGGGAGTGGCGGTGCGCGTGGCTATGCGCATATTGGTGTGATTGAAGTTTTAGAGCAGCAGGGGATTCGTCCCGATTTTATTGTGGGCACAAGTGCTGGGAGTATTGTTGGTTCAATCTATGCCAGTGGAAAAAGTGCAGCTGAATTGCGTGATATTGCTTTAAAGTTAAAAGCCAATGATGTACGCGATGTCAGTGTCAGCCTCAAGGGTTTCTTTGATGGGAAAAAGGTCGAAGATTATGTCAATGAGCAAGTGCATAATACTCCGCTACAAAAACTTAAGATTCCAATGTATGTGGTAGCAACAGAATTAAAAGAAGGTAGTAAGACAGTCTTTAATTATGGCAATACGGGGCAGGCGGTACGAGCATCGGCTTCTATTCCAAGTATGTTTGTTCCAATCAAAATTGGTCATAGTGAATATGTCGATGGAGGGCTGGTCAGTCCAGTGCCTGTACAGGTTGCACGCGATTTGGGTGCTGATGTGGTGATTGCAGTCGATATTTTGGCACAACCTGTTCATACCGAAACCACCAATGTTTGGGGGCTATTCAACCAAAACATTAATATTATGCAAGGACGTTTGGCGGAAGAAGAACTTAAATATGCGGATATCGTGATTCAGCCTGATCTCCGTGAAAAGGTGCATATCTTTGATGTCAAAGGACGTGAAATGACCATGCAGGCAGGCGCGGACGCTGCCAAAGAAAAGCTCTCAGATATTCAGTTAGCGATTCAAACCAAGATGCGTCCTAGTTCTAAAACTCAGCAAAACCTCACTTTAAAGTTGAATGACTTAGCGCCATAACTTTGATTGTTTTTAGCAAAGGATTGCTTTTATCTAAACAAATAAAAAATGTCTTACAAAATGCTATGAAAAGTTTGAAAAAACAGGTAAATAACTACATTAGCAATCCATCAGACTAATTTAAGTTTGAGGTTATAGCATACAACCATCCGTCTATTGCAGTACCACAAGGATCGTTCAGTAAGATGTTTAAATCTTTTTTCCCAAATCCACGTTATTTTTTTGCTTCATTGTTATTGTGGGTCATCATTAACATGTTGTTATGGTATTCAGGTGGAAAAGAATGGGGGATATATCTTGGCTTTTCAGAGGGATACCATGAGACAGCTTTACCCATTGATGTGAGCCGTTTTTGGTCTCCAACATTTCTATGGTTCTACCTTTGGTTTTTTGCGGCAACAGCATTATTTGCGATTTTTTGGCGATTTTTCTCCGACAATAAATGGCAGCGTTGGTCAGTTTGGGGTTCAGCATTTATTCTGTTTAATATCTGGTTTGGGGTACAAGTCAGTGTCGTGATTAATGCGTGGTATAACCCATTTTATAATCTCATCCAAACCATGCTATCTAGTGGCGGTGGCGATGTACAAGATCTCTATTCAGGTGTCATGACCTTCCTATACATAGCGATGGTCTACGTGACTTTTGCTGTGTTTAACTTGTTCTTTGTGAGCCATTATGTTTTTCGTTGGCGTACAGCCATGAATGATTTTTATACATCACATTGGGAGCGATTAAGACATATTGAGGGAGCTTCACAGCGTATTCAAGAGGATACGATGCGTTTTGCGAAGACGACGGAAACACTTGGGGTTAACCTCGTCGAAGCACTTTTAACCTTGATTGCTTTTTTGCCCATCTTGGTACAATTATCGGTACATGTAAAAGAATTACCTATAGTAGGTGAAATTCCACACGCCCTTATGATTGCTGCAATTGGTTGGGCAGTGTTGGGTACAGTTGTATTGATGGTTGTTGGTTATAAGTTGCCGGGATTGGAGTTTAATAATCAAAAAGTAGAAGCGGCCTTCCGTAAAGAATTAGTTTATGGTGAAGATCAGCATGATAGGGCACAACCACAAACACTTAAGCAGCTTTTTTCCCAAGTACGCCAAAATTATTTTCGTTTATATTTTCATTATGCCTACTTTAATTTAGTTCGTATTTGGTATTTGCAGTTAGATAATATTTATGGGCTTTTTATTTTATTCCCATCGATTGCTGCGGGTGCTATTACCTTAGGATTGATGATGCAAATCTTAAATGTCTTTAATCAGGTACGTAGTTCATTCCAATATCTGATTAGTTCATGGCCAACGATTATTGAGTTAATGTCGATTCATAAACGTTTAAGAGCATTTGAAAAAACGCTGGGCTAAATCAGACCTTACACAAAATAGAGCTGTATCTTGAAAGCTAGAGAATCTAACTTTTGGGATACAGTTCAAATCGCGGTAGTGGATAAGATCTTATTATAAAAAACAGATCCCTAATCCAGCCCCAAAAGTCATGACCCATAATGGATGTATTTTCTTAAATAAGCCCAGTATTGCGGTCAAAATTACAATTAAAACCAGCAGTAGGTTTTGAGCAGAAGCATCGGCGATTAGCCATGCACTGACCAAAACCAAGCCGACTGTGATGGGTTTAAGTGCTTTTTCAAAACGTGCACGTAAAGGGTGATGTTTGAATCGTTGCCAAAACTTGAGCGCATAAATGGTAATAATAGATGATGGCCCAAACTTAGCGATGGATGTCACAATGAGTCCCGCTGGACCTGCAACATGCCACCCGACTAATGGAACGACCATCATATTAGGTCCGGGGGCCGCCTGTGCCATCGCAAATAATGAACTAAACTGTTCGGCTGTCATCCATTGATGTACCGTGACAACTTGATGCTGCATTTCTGGCAAGATCGCATTCCCTCCACCAAAAGCAACCAGCGATAGTTGTGTGAATACCATTGCAAGCGTGAGCAATATCATGATTTTTTCACTCCCAACACCAACATATTTATCGCCAGTAAAATAACCAAGATCAGCAGCAACGGTAGCTTGACCCACAACATAAAGATAAAGGTCAGAAAAATCGTGACAATGGTTAAACGTTTTTTAAAAATAGGTTTCAACATTTTTATGCCCGTTGCAAAAAGTAAGCCTGCTGCGGCAGCGGCTAAACCTTGAATCAGATGCTTAACGCTCGATAAATGTTGAAAATGCACGTAGGTCTGATAGATCAGTAACACAATGATGGTTGGAGCAGATATCAAGCCAAGTACAGAACTGACTGCACCTTTCGCACCTTGGAACTCCATGCCGATCGCCACTGCCATATTGATAATATTGCCACCGGGTAGTACCTGACAAATCCCCAGCAGATCTGTGAATTTAGCCTCATCTAACCATTTTTGTTCTTCTACGATGACGCGATATGCCAGTGGCAGAACCCCACCAAAGCCGATCAATCCCAATTTCATAAATCCCATAAACAGCGCCTTATTATCAGGTGTTGTAGATGATGATTCATGTGCTATTGAAATGGCTTGAGCTTTCATTAGGAGTTTTTCCTCATTGACCTTACTGATGATAGGATGGTGGAATAGTGATATATTTACAAATGCTTTATTTTTCCTTATCTATACTTTTAAGGTATGTATGATTGATATTCATAAACTCAAAGCTTTTATTGCAGTTGTTGAGGAAAGCAATATTTCCAAAGCAGCTGTTCGCTTGCATATACAACAACCGCCACTGACGCGTCTGATCAAAAGTCTAGAGAAAGATTTAGATACCGTGTTGTTAAAACGATTGCCGCGTGGTGTTGAAGTGACAGAAGCAGGCAAGGCCTTATATCAAGAGGCGCTGACGATTTTGGATCATGCGGAGTCAATTCCCCGAAGAGTGCGTAATATTGCGCAAGGAAAGGAAGGTCAGATTAATATTGGATTTACTCACTCTATTGGTTTGCACCCTTTTTTACCTGCTTTGTTGCGCCAATATCGAGAGCAATTTTCTGCTGTTGCCATTCACTTAGAAGAGGACAGTAGTAGTGCTTTGGTGGATGCGGTGATCAATGAAAAATTAGATATTGCCTTCCTGCGGAAACCAGCACCGATACACGCCGATTTGCACAGTTTATATGTCTTAGATGAACCTTTAGTTGTGGCTTTGCCGAGCAACCATCCTTTGGTCGAGCAGCAAGGAGCAATTCATTTACCTGACTTAGAAGCTTATGAGTTCGTGTTATATCGCCGTCTAGGCGGGCAAGACTTATTTGATAATATTTTGGCAAATTGCTATCAGGCAGGATTTAGTCCAAATATTGTCCAAGAGGCGCCACGTTTAACCTCAAGTCTTAATTTGATTGCGGCAGGGATTGGGCTTTCGATCGTACCAGCTTCTATTCAAGAGTTTTGGAACAAGCAGATTGTCTATCGTCCTTTAGAAGCGGATCAACCATGCATTGCGCCCATTTATGCAATTTACCGAACGAAAGAAAAAAGCGTGCGAGTTAATCACTTTCTGAGGTTATTAAATACGAGTAGGTTAAGTGCTTAGGCATCTGCTTAGATTGTGATTAGAAAAAGCGTTAAACTGCTATTGAGATGAATAATAAATAAACCAAATAGAGAAAAGCCATGAAAAATTTGCTGTCAGGTTGTTGTTTAGTTGCGATGAGCTCCGTTGCTGTTGCCCAAGAGATAAAAGGAATTGCTTTTTTTCATCAAAATTGGGAAATGTATTGCAGCAATACAGGTACTTGTCGTGCGGCTGGCTATCAAGCGGATGCTGGAGGGGATAATCCAGCTTCATTACTTTTGACACGCCAAGCAGGTGCGAAGCAAGCGGTGACAGCCAAGTTTGCTTTAGCGCTATATGATGAACAAAGCATTCCTGCTCATAAATTGAAAAATATTCGATTCTATCTCAATGGAAAAGACTTGGGACAGGTGACGGTGGATGGCAATGAATCGCCCTTAATGGGAAAACTCTCTGCATCGCAAGTCACGGCTTTATTGCAACAGGCGCAACAAAAATCAGAAATTGTATTTAAAAATGCGTCTTTCCAATGGCAAATCTCGGACGCTGGTATGACGGCGACATTATTGAAAATGGATGATTTTCAGAAGCGTGTCGGAACAGTAGGTGCATTGGTGAAAAAAGGTAAGGGTGATGAATCCAAAGTCTTAAAGGCTCAGCCTAAACGAGTGATCAAGCGGGTCAATACCGCAACTGAGCCTTATTTGACCTTGCAACCGAGTAACAAGCAATACCCATCTATTTATCAGCGTTTAATGGCAGCTCAACCGACTCCAAAAGAGGAGGGTTTCTGTGAAGGGACTTATGATTATGCTCGTGATGGTGCACAATCTCAGCCGATCCAACTTTATAAGTTAAGTAATCATAAAGTATTGGCAATGAGCTTATGCTGGCGCGCCGCTTATAACGAAGGTTATGGTGCGTGGGTGTTGGATGAGTCATTAAAGGGTAAAGCTACTTTTGTGACTGAACATGCTTCTGATTTTGGTGCTGGTGTGATTGGTAGTGCGCAAAAAGGTCGAGGTGTTGGGGATTGTTGGTCAAGTTCGGAGTGGGTTTGGGATGGTCAAAAGTTTGTTCAAAGTAGAGATATGTGGACGGGAATGTGTAAAGGTTTAGCTGCTGGTGGTGTGTGGGAGTTGGATTTGATCGAAGCGGTTGTGAAATGATACCTACCGTTACACAGTCACACTGATGAGCATACTATGGCTATGGTACAAAGAGACAGATTACAATTTGGAACTGTGCTTATGTCTCGTGTTTATATTTCTCCCCGTCGTAAATTTTCTCATTTAGGTCGTTCTGTATTGATGGCTGCGGCTGTTTTGGGTACAACGCAAGTGACTATGGCAGGACCTACAGTTGATCAACTCAGTGATTGTCTGGTTAAGGCGACCACGGCAGCTGATAAAACCACGGTATTGCAATGGACGTATAGTGCTTTAGCGGCACATCCTGATTTGAAAACGTTTAGTAATGTCACGCCTGAGCAGAAAACTCAGCTTGATCAAAAGTTGGCACAAGTTTTACAGCGTGTGATCGTGGAGCAGTGTTCAACTCAGACCAAAGCGGTGATTCAGGCTGAGGGTATTCAAGCAGTTGGAGAGGCTTTTCAGCAGTTAGGTCAGAGTGCGGGTGAGGATATTGTCAAAGACCCAGCGGTGAGACAGCAGTTGCAAGGCACGCTTCGTTATATTGATTTAAATAAGTTAGTCACGACTTTTTTAACACCTGATATTTGGAATAAGTTGGGTGTGTTAAGAGGGCAGTGATTTTTATAACCTTGTTTAATTTGTATTTGAGCCTTTACTTTAAAATTCTCTTAAAAATGGGGGTAATCATTTAGTCTAGAGCTAAATAAGAATTTCATTATTTTAATAGACTGTGGCAGCTTGTGAGGTGGAAGCTATCGGGGAGATTTTATAAATGCAAGTGATAATAAGAAATTAATTTATTGTAATAAAATTCTTTTTTGTTAGAATTCTAAAAAAACTAACATTAAGAGGGTGTTATGGAGTGGTATTACTGGGCGTTTTCAGGCATTGGTGGTGTGGTATTAACCTTATATTTTACTTTTTTTAGAAGTCCAAAAGATGCAGTAACTCAACAAAATACCAATAAGAATGGTACTCAAACTAATAACAATGGGAGTAACAATACTACTCAAGTTGTTAATATAGGGGCGGTTCAAGTGAAAGATGTAGAGGAAGAAAAACAAGTTCAGAAAATGGATATTAGTACATTGAAGTCCAAAGTTAGAATATTGTTTATTGATGATCAGGACTTTCCAGTTATTAAGAATTTAAAAAGATCAGGTTGGAGTGTTGATCATCTTTATAAGGTTGATGATATTGATCACCCTTATATTATAGCAAGTCATATTCTTTTTGTGGATATTAATGGTGTAGCTAAAGATTTATCAGATGAAGATGGAATTGGATTGGTTAAAGCTTTAAAGAAAAAATATGCAAGTGAAAAAAAAGTTATTATTTACTCTGCTGAATCTGATGGAGATAGATTTAATGAGGCTTTTAGATTGTGTGATGATTTTTTGCCCAAGCAATCTGACTATTTTGAATTTTCGGGGATAGTTGAGAAATATTCGCAAGAGATTATTAAGTGAAAGATATAGTTTTTTATACGTATTGTAAAAATAGTCATGATAATGTTTTAATTAATACATTACCTTGCAGTGAAATGGATAGGCTTAATAAATATTTGGTCACTGGAAATGATAATGATTTAAAATGTATTAATTCAAAATATAAAATTATTGATATAGAAGGCTATTTTATTTATGTAGTTGCAAAAAATAAAGGAAGATTTCCAGTTTCTAGAAACTCTTTGGATTTATATTTAGAATTATTGATTGAAGTTTTGTCTAATATTGATGAGGCTGTGGATAAAATTAAAAATGATACAAGACGTATTTTACATAATGTTGTTTCATTAAATAGTTTTAATAATCAAGAGTTTGATAGTATTTTTTCTCCAGAGGAAATGGTTGGGTTATCTCATAAGAAAACGATAACTTTCATGGAAGATGAAGTTAAGAAAAAGCCAAAAAGTGTGGCAAAATCTATTCTTAAGATTAATAAAAATAGTAGTGAAATAAATTATGAGCTAGATATTTTTAAATATATTTTAAACCCAAATTATGTCTTAAGAAAAAGTAATCAAAATATTCATCGTGTTACGAAAAGAATATTGGATACTTTTTTCTTGGATTTTTTGGATAAAGGGGTTGTTGTTGAACTTAATACGGAAAATGATGAGAAAATTGAGTGTGAATTGAATTTTGATTGTCTTCGTTATGCTATTTATAATATATTTCATAATTCTTTAAAGTATTCAAAAAAAGATAGTAGTATTGCTGTTGATATTTATAAGGAACTAGATTCAATATGTATTGAATTTAATATGATTAGTCTTAAAATAAAAGATAATGAAGTGGATAGAATATTTTATGATGGATATTGTGGTGATTATTCAAAGATAAATGGATCTAATGGAGATGGCGTAGGGTTATATATGTCAAGCTTGATGCTTAAAAAAATTAATGGCAACATAACTCTTGAACGTAAAGAAGAATATTTTTTTAATAACAATACATATCAAAGAAATATTTTCAAGATTAAGGTGGACTTGGAGTAGTAAAAACCCGCTCTAAAGCGGGTTTTCTTTTGAACTCAGATGGTATTAACCAATCAACTTCTTCATCAATTCATTCACTTGCGCAGGGTTAGCTTTGCCTTTTGCAGCTTTCATCACTTGACCGACAAGACCGTTAAAGGCTTTTTCTTTACCAGACTTGTACTCTTCGACCATTTTTTCATTGGCTGCAAGTACTTCTTTAATGATCGCTTCAATCGCACCTGTATCGGTTTCTTGCTTCAAGCCTTTCTCAGCAATAATGTCATCCGCAGATTTTCCTTCTGCTTCCCACATAAAGCCAAACACTTGCTTCGCGATTTTTCCGTTAATGGTGTTATCTACAATACGTGCCACCATGCCACCGAGTTGCTCAGCAGAAACAGGAGAATCTACCAATTCTAGGCCCGCTTTGTTTAAAGCACCTGAGAATTCACCCATTACCCAGTTAGCCGCGATCTTACCTTGTTTCGCACCACCCGCAGCAACCACAACAGCCTCATAGAAGTCTGCTATTTCGCGTGACAGGGTCAACACATGTGCATCGTATTCAGTCACGCCAAAGTCAGCGATGAAACGTGCACGACGTGCTTTAGGCAACTCAGGAAGCGCAGCGCGAGCCGCTTCGATCTGCTCATCAGCAATGATGACAGGAAGCAGGTCAGGGTCAGGGAAGTAGCGATAGTCGTTCGCTTCTTCTTTCGAACGCATCGAACGCGTTTCCATTTTCACTGGATCGAACAAACGTGTTTCTTGGTCGATCTTTCCGCCGTATTCCAGAATTTCCATTTGGCGTTCAATTTCAACATTGATCGCTTGCTCAATGAAGCGGAATGAGTTGAGGTTTTTCAACTCACAGCGTGTACCAAATGGCTGATCTGGACGACGTAAAGACACGTTACAGTCACAACGGAATGAACCTTCGGCCATGTTGCCATCAGAAATACCCAACCAACGCACTAAAGTGTGAATCGATTTGATATAAGCAACCGCTTCTTCAACCGAACGCATATCAGGTTCAGAAACGATTTCAAGCAATGGTGTACCTGCGCGGTTTAAATCAATCCCAGACATGCCTTCAAACTGGTCATGGATCGATTTACCTGCATCTTCCTCAAGATGTGCGCGTGTTACGCCTATACGCTTGACCGTGCCATCTTCAAGTTGGATATCAATATGACCCAAGCCAACGATTGGATTGTCCATTTGGCTGATTTGATAGCCTTTTGGAGAGTCAGGGTAGAAATAGTTCTTACGTGCAAACACAGATGCTTGGTCGATATAAGCATCAATCCCTAAACCAAAGCGAATCGCAAGATCAACCACTTCTGCATTCAATACAGGCAATACACCCGGCATCGCCAAATCAACGAGGCTGGCTTGCGTATTTGGGTCTTGACCAAATTCAGTCGATGAACCTGAGAAGATTTTTGATTTGGTGGCAAGCTGCGTGTGAATCTCGATGCCGATAACAACTTCCCAACCGTCAATCAGATTTGATTTTGGTTTAGCCAACTTTTGAGCTTCAGTCATTATGCAGTCTCCTCAGCAACGCTAGCGCGCTTGGTATGCCAGTCTGTGTTTTGTTGATATTGATGCACAATCGAAAGCAATTGTGATTCTGACCAGTAGTTACCAATCAACTGTAAGCCGACAGGCAAGCTTTCTTGATCAAAACCAACAGGGGCGTTAATGGCTGGAAGACCTGCCAAGTTCACCGCGAGGGTATAGATATCGCCTAAATACATTTCAGTCGGGCTGAGATTCGCACCGATTTTATACGCTGTAGTTGGCGCAGATGGCGCAGCGATTACATCGACATTTTCAAATGCTTTTAAGAAATCTTGTTGGATCAGACGACGTACTTTTTGTGCTTTGACATAATATGCATCGTAATAACCAGCAGAAAGGGCATAAGTACCAATCAAGATACGACGTTGTACTTCTGCACCAAAACCTTCTGAACGTGAACGCTTGTACAAGTCCATCAAGTCCACAGGATTTTCACAGCGGTAGCCATAACGTACACCATCAAAACGTGACAGGTTTGATGATGCTTCCGCAGGAGCGATCAGGTAATAAGTTGGAACATAGGCTTCAGTCATGTTGAGATCAATCTCAACCAAGCTTGCACCCATTTCTTCAAGCTTTTTCAATGATTCTTCGACACGAGCTTTGACCTCAGCATCCAAACCAGAGACGTTGAAGTATTGCTTAGGAATACCAATGCGTAAACCTTTGACCGATGTAGCGTTCAAGTTGGCAACGTAGTCATCAACTTCTTTATTGATAGAGGTTGAGTCTTTGGCATCATGGCCTGCGATTACATTCATCAAGTAAGCACAGTCTTCGGCAGAACGTGCCATTGGACCGCCCTGATCCAGTGATGATGCATAAGCAATCATCCCGAAGCGAGAGACACGACCATAAGTCGGTTTTAAGCCCGTTAAACCGCAGAATGAGGCAGGTTGACGGATTGAACCGCCAGTATCCGTACCTGTAGCAATCGGCGCGAGATCAGCCGCTACAGCAGCAGCAGAACCACCTGATGAACCACCCGGTACATGATCAAGTGCCCAAGGGTTGACTGTTGCACCAAAGTAAGAGCTTTCCGAGGTTGAACCCATGGCGAATTCATCCATGTTCACCTTGCCTAATGTCACAAGACCTGCGGCTTTGGCTTTGGCCACCACAGTTG
This sequence comes from Acinetobacter sp. 3657, assembly GCF_031456775.1. NCBI lineage: Bacteria > Pseudomonadati > Pseudomonadota > Gammaproteobacteria > Moraxellales > Moraxellaceae > Acinetobacter > Acinetobacter sp. 3657. Next base: position 175,759 of record NZ_JAVDVH010000002.1, read on the forward strand.
CATCATAAGGTGAGATGAAGTTATCCAGCATTTTTGAACCAGCAGTGGTTTTGATGCCTTTGGTACAAAAAATATCTTTATGCGCCAGTGGAATACCTGCAAGTACAGATGCATTGCCAGCTTTTAATGCAGCATCAGCGGCATCCGCTTCAGCCAAAGCTTGTTCTGCTGTAACCGTCACATAACTTTTTACTTTTGTGTCAATTTTGGCGATACGATTTAAATAATGTTCAGTCAATTCACGTGATGAAAATTGGGCTTGTTGTAAGCCTTCAGAGAGTTCACGAATTGTTAAGCGATGTAAATCTGTCATATGAAAAATTTCTTTACATTCTAAATATAAAATATTGACTAATCGAATAAAAATTATTCAATTACACGAGGGACTAGGTACAAACCTGCTTCTGTCGCAGGAGCGACCGCTTGGTATTCATCACGGTGATTAGTTTCACTCACAACGTCAGTACGTAAGGGTTGTGGGTGATCAAATGGGCTTTTTAAAGGTTCAACATCATCGGTGTTAATGCCTTTTAATGTTTCCATCATACCTAAGATTTTATTCAAACTTTGAGCATATTCAGCAGATTGCGTGTCATTTAGGGATAAGCGAGCCAAATTTGCGATTTGCGATACAGTTTGCGCATTTAGATCCGCTGTCTGTGACGCATCAGATGATGTAGACATAACTTTACCTAATTCAGTATCAAAAAAATTCAAAATATAGTGCGTTATAATAAGCGATTGACTTGTTCAAATCATCACATTTAGTTAAAGTTGCCACCTTGTATTCACACAAAGTTTAATTGAGAACGCCCCCGTGATTCTAAAAAGACTACTTGGCTTGTTTTCGCCGGATTTAGCCATAGATTTAGGTACTGCAAATACACTTATTTATGCACCAGGCCGTGGCATTATATTAAATGAACCGACAGTTGTGGCGATTCGTCACAGTGGTTCACAAAAAATAGTTGCTGCTGTTGGTCTTGATGCTAAACAAATGTTAGGCCGTACCCCAGCGAATATTTCAGCCATTCGTCCCATGAAAGATGGTGTGATTGCTGATTTTGAAGTTACTGAAACGATGCTGCATCAGTTTATCAGTAAAGTACATGAAAAACGCTTGTTCCCCAATCATCCAAAAGTTGTGGTCTGCGTACCATGCAAATCAACTTTGGTGGAACGTCGCGCGATTCGTGAAGCCGTATTTAATGCAGGTGCGCGTGAAGTTCGTCTGATCGAAGAGCCAATGGCTGCTGCGATTGGCGCAGGTATGCCAGTTGAGCAAGCATGTGGTTCGATGGTGGTTGATGTTGGTGGTGGTACCACTGAAATTGCCATTATTTCATTACAAGGTTGTGTCTACGCAGATTCTCTACGTATTGGTGGTGATGTCTTTGATGAGCAAATTATCAATTATGTGCGTAAAGCGCATGGTTGTGTGATTGGTGAAACCACGGCTGAAGTCATTAAGAAAGAAGTCGGTATGGCGATTGCAGATTCAGATGGCAAAACGCTTGAGATTGAAGTGCGTGGTCGTAACTTGGCTGAAGGTGTTCCTCGTGCCATTACCGTGACTTCTGATGAAATTACCCAAGCGATTACTGATCCATTACAAAGTATCGTCAGTGCGGTGAAATCAGCACTTGAACAAACACCGCCTGAACTCTCATCTGATATTGCAGAGCGTGGGATCGTACTGACTGGTGGTGGTGCCTTACTCCGTAATCTCGATAAATTGATCGCACAAGAAACAGGCTTACCTGTCGTTGTGGCAGAAGAACCGCTGACCTGTGTTACGCGTGGTGCAGGTAAAGTATTAGAGTTCTTTGACAATCCAAACCATGACATGCTGTTTGTTGGTTAATTCATAAGGAATAGGCGGTGCAACCGAATCTTTTTTCAAGAAAACCGCCCTCTTTTCGTTCGTTTGTTATTGCGGTCATCACATGTTTGGTCGTGCTTTTCTTTGATTGGCGCATGCCGCATGTGGTTCAACCTGCCAGAGAAGTCTTGTACGCTGCGTATAATCCAATTTATGCGCTGGCAAGTTATCCAGTACTGTCGCGTGAATGGCTGAATCAACAAACCAAGTCTGAAGCTCAGTTGCGCCGTGAAAATACCGCGATGCAAGCTGAGTTATTGCAAGCACAGGTTCGCTTGCAAAAACTTTCAGAACTTTCTGCTGAAAATAATCGATTGCGTGGTCTACTTGATACCCCATTGATTATTGATGGGCGTATGCAAATCGCCGAAGTGATTGGTACAGATGCAGATCCACTACGTCATATTATTATTATCAATCGTGGTGCGCTCGATCAACTTAAAATCGGTCAGACCGTTTTAGATGACAAAGGGATCATGGGACAGATTATCGATGTCTATCCGCATAGTGCCCGAATCATGTTGCTTTCAGATAAAGAACATTCCTTATCGGTACGATTAGAGCGTACAGGAATGCGAGCGATTGTGTCTGGTACTGGCGATTTGGGACAGCTAAAAATGCAATATGTGCCGACCAGTGCAAATATTAAAGTGGGCGACAAAGTTTTTAGTTCTGGTTTAGGTGAGCATTTTCCAGCAGGTTATTTAGTTGGAACAGTGTCTAAGGTCAGCCGTCATAACTCGGGTGAGTTTGCTGAAATTGATGTCATGCCGACTGCACAGTTGGCCAGTGGTCATCATGTCGTGGTTCTGTTCTCAGAATCTTTGGCAAAGGAGCAGCCTTATGCCGATCGCTAAATTAAATTACGCCAGAACCAATAAAGACCCACTTTGGATGATTATTCTCTCCATTGTGATTGGGTCGGTACTGATGGTCTATCCATTGGCTTATGATACATCTGGATGGCGACCGTCGGTAATGTTGATGATCACGCTATTTTGGATTCTCTATCAGCCCGTTTGGTGTGGTATTTGGTTCGCATTTGCGATGGGGATCTTTGTCGATTTATTGTTAGATGCACCGCTTGGCTTAAATGCCCTGAGCTTTGTTCTGATTTGTTTTTCAACACGCTATTTTATCCGTGAACGTCGAATTTTGACCTTTGGTAATTCATGGGTGATTGCGATTATTGCCATTACTGCACATATTACCTTTTTGTGGGTGGCTCAGACGATTGCAGGTACACATTTCTCAATTGCACGTCATTGGCAACCGCTCATTACGGGTATACTTGCATGGCCTGTCATTTATTATTGTTTACATAAATGGCGAATATAATTTTAGCATCCAGCTCACCTCGTCGACAGGAGTTGTTACAGCAACTCGGTTTGGACTTTCAGGTTTTTAGTCCAGAGGTGGATGAAACGGTGTTCGCAGGTGAAACCGTCGAGCACTATGTGGAACGTTTGGCGAGAGACAAAGCCAAAGTTGTTTTAACGCGTTATCCTGAAGCAATCGTGATTGCAGCAGATACCAGTTTGAGTTTTGCTGGAAAGATTATAGGTAAACCCGAGTCAAAGCAGCACGCCTTTGAAATCTGGTCGACGCTTTCAGGACACTGGCATGACGTGTTTTCTGGACTATGTGTTGCTCAATCCTCTAAGATGCTCAGTACAGTTGTAAAAACTCAGGTAGAGTTACAAGTGTTGAGCCATGCAGAAATGGAAAAATACTGGGCAACGGGTGAGCCGATCGGAAAGGCTGGGGCATATGCGATACAAGGGATTGCTGCACAATTTATACCTCAGATTCGTGGCAGTTATAGCAATGTTGTTGGTTTACCTTTGCATGAAACAGCACAGTTATTAGAAAGCATAAAGGCATTTCGCTGATACTTTCGGATATAAGAATTTTTATAAAGTTTTGAGTTGGTTATGGCTGAAGAGTTGCTAATTAACGTCACACCGATGGAATGTCGTGTGGCATTAATCGAAAATGGTACGGTCAATGAGCTATTTGTTGAACGTACAGTAAAACGTGGGTTGGTCGGTAATATTTACAAAGGTAAAGTTGTACGGGTATTGCCCGGCATGCAGGCGGCTTTTGTGGATATCGGTTTATCGAGAACTGCCTTTTTACATATCAATGATATGGTCTGGCCGCGTTCACAGCCAACCCCAAATGTTTTTGAACTTTTGCATCCGGGGCAAATGCTTACGGTTCAAGTCATGAAAGACATGTTGGGGACCAAAGGTGCACGTTTAAGCACGGATCTTTCTATTCCATCGCGATATCTTGTGCTTATGCCTTATGGCAATCATATTGGGGTATCCCAGCGTATTGAATCTGAGGAAGAACGAGATCGACTGCGTGGCATCATTGAGCATATTCAGGAAGAACATCTTCTTCCTGGTAGTGTGATTGTACGTACGGCAGCAGAGGGTGTGGATGAAGCTGCTATCGCCCAGGATATGAATTATCTAAGTAAACTTTGGGAATATATTCAACGCAAACAAAAAGAAGTTGCGACACCAGAAATCATTTTTGAAGAATTGCCACTTCCACAGCGAATTGTACGTGATCTTGCAAGTGGTGAAACCGCTAAAATCTATGTCGATTCACGTGAAATTCATGCCAAACTTAGTGACTTCGTCGATGAATTTGTACCGATGATCAAAAACCGCCTGATTCACTATCCGGGGGAAAAACCATTATTTGACTTGTATAACGTCGAAGAAGACATCCAAAAAGCATTGCAAACGCGCGTCGCACTTAAATCTGGTGGTTATCTGATGATCGACCAGACTGAGGCAATGACCACGATCGATGTCAATACAGGTTCTTATGTTGGTGGTCGAAGTTTAGAAGATACGGTTTTTAAAACCAATATGGAAGCCACACAAGTGATTAGTCGGCAACTCCGCTTGCGTAATTTGGGTGGCATTCTGATCATTGATTTTATTGATATGCAAGAAGCTGGGCATCGTGAAGAGGTGATGCGTCAGTTTGAGAAAATGCTCGAACGTGATCATGCGAAGACTAAAATTACTCAAGTTTCTGAGCTTGGTTTAGTAGAAATGACACGTAAACGTACGCGTGAATCATTGGAACATTTGCTTTGTGAATCCTGCCCAACCTGTCAAGGACGAGGATATGTGAAAACAGCAGAGACAGTATGTTACGAAATATTTCGAGAGGTCATGCGATATGCCCGTGCATTTGACTCCAAGGGTGGCTTTACTGTCGTTGCGCATCCAGCGGTGATTGATCGGCTCTTAACAGCAGAAGCCCCAGCCGTGGCGGATTTAGAGCATTTTGTGAACCGCGTCATAAAATTTCAAGTTGAAAATCTATATACGCAAGAGCAATACGATATCATTTTAAGCTAAAGTTGTAACAAGATTTCGCTTAATCCTTGTTACAACTGAAATTTTACTTTCTATCATGAATTTTAAATACTAGAACCATAAGATTAGCCATAGGCATTTTTCAGTGCTTTAGCAAATATAATGAGGTATATAATATGAATGTTAGTAAAAGATTAGTGAGTCACGGTTTTAAGCATGTTTTGGACAGCACCCCTGTAAATACATGTTACATGGTCGATAGCCAAGGTAAAGAAGTTCCGATTACCACGGCGATGATCCGCTCTGCTTGTCATCAACTGCTACAACGGTGTCGCGCAATTAAAAAATAAGGGGCTATGAAAAGCCCCTTAGTTTTTTCTGAAAGTTAATTCGCAACTTTTTGCTTTTCGAACTCTTGAATCTTTTGTTCAAAGCGTTGAATTTCTTCTTCTAAATGAGTCAGTAGATTTTGCATTTTAGGCAATGCATTACGACATGCAATCAATCCCACCTCAAGTTTATCGAGATAACTGGTCAAAGTAATATTCAGCGCTTGGCCATCCATAACGATTGAAGCAGGGTACAGCGCATCCAGTCTTGCACCATTCCAATATAAAGGCTCACGTGGACCCGGTACATTTGAAATCACAAGGTTAAATGCTTGGCGTTTAGGCAGCATGCCTGAAACGATATTTAGACCTGCTGGTCCATACACAACAGCACTATAGTTCAAAATCTCATTTGCAGTCATACGGCTAAAACGTTGTTTAGAGTTTTGTACGCTACGACGAATAATTTCTAAACGTTCAATTGGATTTTCAATGTGCGTCGCAAGATTTGCCAAAATCATGGTAATGCGGTTACTGACGTCTGAATCATCAGTACGTAATGACGCAGGAACCATCGCAATAAGCGGTTTTTTCGGCAGACTATTTTGACTAATTAAATACTCACGTAATGCACCTGAGCACACGGTAAGTACTACATCATTGATGGTCACACCCAAGACTTTAGCAATATAGCGCAAGCGATTCAGTTCAAAAGATTGTGCTGCGAAACGACGAGAAGAACTGACACGCTGGTTTAAAATTGAAGGTGGTGCTTGGAAGGTTGAAACGTAGTCTGGGTTTTTTCCCATTTCTTTAAATATTGTTTGAGACAACTCTTGCATGACCTTAGGGGTGACTTCAAGCTGAGATTTGATCCCATCTATAAAGCCTTTGATTTTGCTGACGGTCGGTGGCTTTGGTACTTTTAGACGTTTACCGCGTGTTCCTTCAACACACCATAACGGTACAACGTGTTTTTCATTTGGATCTTTAGACAGCGACTTTTCAATTAAGCGCATACCCGCAACGCCATCGACCATCGCATGGTGTATTTTGAAGTACATGGCAAAGCGATTGCCTTCAATACCTTCGATAATGTCACAGGTCCATAATGGCTTGGCACGATCAATCAGTGAACTATGCTGCTGTGAAATATAGACCAGCAATTCGCGAATACGGCCAGGGTTGGGTAGTGCAATATGGCTGAAATGATGATCTAGGTCGAATTCATTGTCTTCACCCCAAAATAAACCATTGAGTTGGTTATTAAATGGAGGTACTGGAATGCTTTTTGATTGACGAATTTCTTCCACTAAGTCATGTACGAAAGTCGGCGAAGCATTCTCAGGAAGTTCGAATAAAAACAATCCACCTACGTGCATAGGTTGTTGTCTTTTTTCTAATGAAAGAAAAATGAAGTCGATTGGGTGTAATGGGCGCATAGCAGATTAGCCTCTCGTCGCATTTTTTATAAGATACTCGTAGGGTTTGCTGATATTTCAACCATGAAGTGCCAACAAACCCTATAACTCTTATTAGAATTATTGAACCGTTGTGTCGAGTATATACGGTTTGTTCTGGTTAAAATATGACTTTGTACACGGCAGTCATAAAAAATAAAACCACTGATGAATCAGTGGTTTTAATATACCAAATCTGTAATTGATTATCTTTTGAGATTGCCAGCATGCAAGCCGCATTCTTTGTGTGTGGCTTCTTCCCACCACCAGCGTCCTTCTCGCTCATGCTGATTTGGAAGTACGGCACGCGTACATGGCTCACAACCAATCGAAATAAAACCGCGCTCATGCAATGGGTTGTATGGGATTTCCATCATACGGATATAACTCCATACATCCGCACTGCTCCAGTTCGCAAGTGGATTGTATTTAATCAGTTGCTTACCTTCACCTGAAAAACCTGCATCGGCTTGAACCACTGGAACGTCACTCCGCGTTGGGCTTTGATCCTTACGCTGACCTGTAATCCAGCCGTCTAAAGTTGCCAATTTTTTCCGTAAAGGTTGTACTTTACGAACGCCGCAACACTCCTGATGACCATCTTCAAAAAAACTAAATAAGCCTTTTTCATCTACCAGTTGCTGGACTGCTGCTGATTCAGGAAAGCAAATTTCGATATTGATCTTGTAATGTTTACGTACAGTTTCGATGAACTGATACGTCTCGGCATGTAAACGTCCCGTATCTAAACTAAATACACGGAATGGTTTGCCAATACGAGATGCGATATCAATTAATACAACATCTTCAGCGCCTGAAAAAGAAATAGCGATTTCACCTTCTTGGCTGAGCGCAAGTTCTAAAATTTCTCGTGGCGATTTATCTGCATAGTCAGCAGCGAGAGCGTCTACAAGGTCAATAGTCGGAATAACAGTCATGAATGTTCCTGGCGATAGGCTTGGGCATAATTGTAAATTATTTTAGGGTCTGTTGACACTTCAGCTATGCATTGCGTTATAGGCTAAAACGACATAAACAAGGCATGAAATGAAGGCAATGGCGACCCCCTTGTCAAATTTCATAACGAAGTTTAGGGAAGTTTTAGCCATAACCCTGAGCAAGAGCAAAGCACTGCTTTGATCGCAGCGCAAGGCGAAGCTCGAGGACAGGGGCATTTTTTGCCGCTACTACGTTATGTCTTGCTTACTTAGAGTGACTAAGTTTCGCAAGACCTGCCTTGTATCGACTAAAAAATGCCCGCTGTCGCAATGAGAGCTATAGCTCGTAAGGTGAAATGTCAGCAGACCCGCAGCAAAGCGGAGGGCTTGCCGTCAACTTTAATCTTGCAGAATAAAGTCGTTTTATTCAACAACAGCGCAAAAAATTGAAAATGTTAATGGTATGATACAGCAATTTTTAACCAACATTGGACGCATTCATGGAAATCGTATGCCTAGATCTTGAAGGGGTTTTAGTTCCAGAAATCTGGATTAATTTTGCAAAAAAAACAGGGATTAAAGAACTCGAAGCGACCACGCGTGATATTCCAGACTATGATGTGCTGATGACGCAGCGTCTGAATATTTTAAAACAACATGGTCTGGGTTTAAACGATATTCAGGCTGTGATCGCTGATATGGGACCTTTTGAAGGGGCAAAGGAGTTTGTTGAATGGGTCAGTACTCATTTTCAACTGATTATTTTGTCTGATACCTTCTATGAGTTTGCTCACCCATTGATGAAACAACTCGGTTGGCCAACTATTTTCTGTCATAAATTAGAGACAGATGAAAATGGTATGATTACCGCGTATAAACTGCGTCAACCTGATCAAAAGCGTCAAGCCGTCAAAGCATTACATGGTTTGAATTTCCGTGTAATCGCAGCGGGCGATTCTTATAATGATACAACGATGCTTGGTGAAGCAGATCATGGTTTCTTGTTTGATGCGCCAGATAATGTCATTGCTGAGTTTCCGCAATTTCCACCACTTCATGGCTATGAGGCATTGAAGCAAGCGATTCGCGCTGTATCACAACGTAATATTCCAGAATAATATGTGTTTTTTCACCATCGTGTGAAAAATGGATAAAATAAAAGGCGCATAAAGCGCCTTTTATTTTATCAAACGCAATTAGAACTTATAGCCAATTTTCAGGCCGTAAGCGATCGCATCGTTATTGTTAAATTCGGCGATATAATTAGGCGTATCAAACTGAGAACCTGATTGTGCTTTGGCATCACCTAACCAGAAATATTTTACGCCACCTGCGATGAAGTAGTTTGGTGCAGGGCTGTATTGAACCCCGACACCAACATTCCAATAACCTTCTGTTGGTCCAAGCGTGGTGACTGGATTGCCTGCACCAGAGTCCCAACCTACGGATAGGTTACCTGCCCATTGATCATTCAGTTTACGTCCTACACCCGCAGTAACCGAATATTGATCATCGGTATAAGCGACGAGATCGAAACCTTCTTTTTTGCCTGTTGATGCAATGATTGGTGCTAACACAGAAGCTTCACCAAACTTATATGGGCGAATGGCAAAATCTTTCCAGTTCACCCAACGTATGTTAGCAAAGGCAACAGTATTTTCCATAATCCCAGTTTGTAAATCGAGGTTGATCGACTGTGGGGTGGTAATCTCAGTTGTACCTTCTGAATGATTAATTTGATTTAAAATAGCATCAAAACCAGCATTGCCAGTCATACCTGCCACACCATGTTTTTCATAAGCATTCATTTCGTGCTTGATCTTCGCACGGTAGGTTAGGGATGCTTTAAGGGCGATTTCAGGGATTTGATAAGCGACACCCGCTAACCAACCCACTGCTTCATCTTTACCAGTTTTAAAGTCATAGCCATTGTATGCACTATAGCTCGTGCCACGTAATAACACGGTGCTGTCTAGAGTTTGATAAACCGCACCCGCATAAAGATTCCAGTTTTGATTTGGCTGATAACCAAAAAGTAAATTTAAATTTTCGGTACTTACCGTAACCGATGTTTTGCCGTTAAAAGGTACTGGTCGATTTTCGACAAAATTGTTTTGACCGTGATATTCAGCATCAGCACCATAAGGATGATCATAGAGTAGACCAATAGAAAAATGCTCAGTTGCTTGAATTTTTAATGCGGCACTTGGTGAGTAATACTGGTTTGCCATATCACCCGTAGAGTTTTGTGAAATATCTTTTCCTGAAACATCTGCGCTCAGAAAGGTAATACCCGCTTCAAAATAGTTGTCTGGCTGTAAAAATGCAGCGATTGACTGACCTGAACGATCCAATGCAGCAGCAAAGACTGAGGTCGTTGGTAGTAAACTGAGTAACACAGCTTTTTGAATGGCATGCAGCTTCATTGATATTTTCTCTCATATCACGGTATAACAAGAATGCCGCGGAAAGTAACATAATTTTGGGAAGCCGAAATATTTTACAAATGTCAATAAATGAACTGCTAAAGTCATGGAAAGGTATTGAGTTATATGGCCTTATAGATTATTCACTCTAATTTTTTTATTTAACGGTAAATTATGAGCAAAAAAAGACCGTCTTATGACGGTCTTTTTTCGTTGATATGGATTAGAAACGGTAACCGATTTTTAAGCCATAAGCGAGAGCATCGTTGTCTTCAAACTTAGCAACATAATCATTGCTACCCGCTTGAGCGCCAGTTTGAGCTTTAGCATCACCTAACCAGAAGTACTTCACGCCACCAGCAATAAAGGTCGCTGGAGTAGGGCTATATTGAACACCTAAACCAACATTCCAATAGCCTTCTGTAGGACCTAAAGTCGTAATTGGGTTGCCTGCGCCAGAATCCCAACCTACAGAAACGTTACCAGCCCATTGTTCGCTGAGTTTGCGACCAACACCTGCATTGACTGACCATTGATCTTCAGAGTATTCAACAAGAGAAAAACCATCTGGACGATTGACTAAAGGACCAACTGCTTCAGCTGCTTTTCCAAACTTGTAAGGAGTGATGGAGAAGTCTTTCCAATTCACCCAGCGTACATTTGCGAACGCAACAGTATTTGCCATGATGCCAGTTTGGAAGTCTAAATTCACAGACTGTGGCGTAGTGATTTTAGTCTTTCCTTCAGCTGAGTTAGCTGCCGAAAAATTCGTTACAGCTTGACCGATTGCAGCAATTTGTTGAGGTGTTAAACCTAAACCTGGAAGTTGACCAGCAAGACCTGGTAAAGCAGCGGCTAAAGGAGATGCTAGACCAAGATTTTCATTAGCAACAAATTTATGATCAATTTCAGAGCGATAAGTTACTGAGGCTTTAAGTGCAATCTCTGGAATTTGAAAAGCTGCACCAGCTAACCAGCCAGCTGCACCATCTTCTTTAATATTTGCATCATATCCATTAAACACACTATAAGCTGAGCCACGTAAGTGAACATCACCTTTAATAGTTTGGTATACACCACCACCATAAATATTAAAGTTTTCAGTTGGTTGGAAACCAAAAATCATAGAAATGTTTTGTGAGTCGACTTCAACTGAAGTGTTTCCTGTTGTTGCACCACCAATAGCTGAGGTTGTGATAGGTAGTGAACTTAATACGCGATCTGTTGGTGATGCAACAAAAACATTATCCCCAGTATATGTTGCATCAGCGCCAAAAGGTTGATCGTAGAGTAAACCGAAAGAGAATTTATCTGTGAGTTGAAGTTTTAATGCCGCGCTTGGGAAAAAATAATCTCCCGCCATATCATCAATTTTACGATTTGTTGCAGATGAGCCTGCTTCCTGACCTTTTACTGTAGGATCCAAAACTGAAATTCCAGCTTCAAAGTAGTTGCCTGGCTGTAAAAAAGCAGACATAGACTGACCTGAACGGTCTAACGCCGCTGCAAAAACTCCAGTTGCAGGTAACGTTGCTAAGATCATTGCAGTGCTAAGGTGTTTTAATTTCATTTTAAATCTTTCCTTGAACTTTTAAGATTCTTAAGTGTTGAGAAGCTATGAATTAACAACAAAACAGTTGTCTATTGTGATTGGCTATAACTTCATGTAACAAAAATACCATAATTAAAATAAGAGTAAATGTTCTAAATGAACTATTCAGTACGATTTTTTACATGAAAATGAACGGAAAATAATCTATATATATTTTATACATCTGTGTTTTTGTTGATAAAATCATGAAAAATATAAATTATTTTTTTTGAGTGGGTGGATTTTTTTTTGCATTTTTTAGAAAATTATTTTTTTTAAGGTCAAAGATTTTTTGTAATAAATAGGAAATTTTTTCAATACTGCTATTTTTATTGCTCTATTAAACCGTTTAGGTGTGAGGTAAATAAGTTTACGCAAAATTTACGCATCTGTCTTTTTTCAATATAGAGAATTTACGCACTCAATTTCCATACTTATGCCGAACTATTTTTTATGGCATTACCTATGTGGGAATTTATTTCCGTATTTATGTTTGCATTGCTTCTAGCGTATCCCTTAGGACGCTATCTCGCCGATGTGATGCAAGCAAAACCGATGCGAAGCGACCGATTTTTTAAATGGATAGAGCAGCCTATTTATACTGTTCTCAATGTAAAACAAGTTGGAATGAATTGGCACCAATATTTGGCAGCCTTTGTTCTGAGTAATATTTTATTGTTGGTGACCAGTGTCACTATTTTAATGACACAAGCTTGGTTACCACTGAATCCTGATCATATTCCAAATATGAATTGGGATTTGGCGTTACATACTGCGATTTCGTTCCTGACCAATACCAATCAGCAGCATTATTCTGGACAAGCACAGCTTTCTTATTTATCACAAATGACAGTGATCGTGGGGCTGCAATACTTGTCACCTTTAATGGGATTGGCATTATTAGTGGCAATGTTAAGAGCATTATTCTTACAGCCGAGTCAAACAGAAAACTCTGAGAAAAAGACATGGAAGAATATTAATCTGGGTAATTTTTGGATGGATATTATTCGTCCATTATTTCGGTTTTTTATTCCTTTAGCATTTATTTTCTCTTTACTGCTCACCTTTCAAGGCGTTCCAGCAACGCTTTCTGCTGGCCCGACTGTACAAGTTTTGGATCAATCAGCAGAAGTTCAAACTCAACGTATCCCTCTTGGCCCAGTGGCACCGATGGTTGCGATTAAGCAATTAGGGAGTAATGGTGGTGGTTGGTATGGTCCAAACAGCAGTGTGCCTTTAGAAAACCCAACCCCACTTTCAAATGTTCTTGCAATGATTGCAATCCTATTGATTCCATTATCGGTGGTGTTTATGGTCGGGCGCTTTGTCCAACGTCGGAAATTGATGTGGATGATTTTCGGAACGATGTTGTTGATGTCTGTTGCTTCTGCCTCGTTGACATTGTGGACTGAAAAATCATCGTTGCTTGCAAACTCAGCATTGATGGAAGGGAAAGAAGTCCGTTTTGGCGCTGATGCATCCGCGTTGTGGGGCAGCTTGACCACACAAGTAAATAATGGCTCTGTCAATATGATGCATGATTCTGCTTCCCCTCTGACGGGTTTGCTAGAGCTATGCAATATGTTGATTAATGCGATTTGGGGTGGGATCGGTTGTGGTCTATTACAGTTCTTTATTTATCTGTTCTTAGCCGTTTTTATTGCAGGCTTAATGACAGGGCGCTCGCCAGAGTTATTTGGGCGAAAAATTGAAGTCACTGAAATTAAACTTTTAGCATTTGTGATCCTATTACAGCCTGTTGTGATTCTTGGGTTAACTGCGATTGCAATCGCATTTCCTTCGCTGAAAGGCAATTCAAACCCTGCATTCCACGGAATCAGCCAAGTGTTTTATGAGTATGTCTCTGCTTATGCCAACAATGGTTCTGGTTTCGAGGGATTGGGCGATGACAGCTTGTGGTGGAATCTCAGTGCGAGTGTCGCATTGTTAGCAGGGCGCTATAGCGTATTGATGATCCCTGTTTTAATCGCCGTAAGCTTGGCAACCAAACCGCAAGCTGGAGAAAGCAAAGGTTCTTTACAGATTGAGTCGCCTACATTTGCCCTGACGTTGATCGCAATTGTATTGATCCTCACGTTATTGCAATTTATGCCAGTGTTGGTGATTGGACCAATTGCTGATTATTTATCTGTAAACATCTAGTGGAGCAAGCTCAATGAATCATTCAAATGCGACACAAATGGATATTTTGAATAAAGTAATTATTCAGCAAACCTTTTATAAACTGCTGCCGCAACATGCATTTAAAAACCCTGTGATGGCGTGTGTATGGGTGGGGACTGTTTTAACCGTTATTGCAACTTTAATGGGAAGTACCAGTTTAGGCTTTGGTCTATTGCTGACTTTGATTTTATTGGTGACGGTGTTATTTGCCAATTATGCAGAAGCTGTTGCAGAGGCCAAAGGACGGGGGCAAGCCGCTTCATTGCGACAAGCTCGTGAGAATTTAACTGCAAATCGAATCGCAGACCTCAATGCGACCCCACATGTCATATCTGCAAATTTACTTAAGAAAGATGATTTAGTCGTGGTCAAGGCTGGTGAGATTGTGCCTGCTGATGGAGAAATAATCCAAGGTTTCGCCACCATTAATGAATCAGCCGTAACTGGTGAATCTGCGCCTGTACTTCGTGAAGCTGATACTGATCGTTCAGGGGTGATCGGAGGAACGAAGGTATTGTCTGATCAAATTATTATTCGAGTCAGTAATGAAGCTGGTCATAGCTTTCTAGATCGGATGATTGCTTTGGTAGAAGGCGCCAATCGTCAGAAAACACCGAATGAAATAGCACTGAGTATCTTACTCAACATTATGACCATAACTTTTGTGGTGGTGGTTGCAACGCTACCGTTCATTGGTTCAATGGTGGGAATCAAGATTAGTCTTGTGTTGTTGATTGCTTTGTTGGTGTGTTTGATTCCAACGACGATTGGTGGATTATTGCCTGCAATTGGGATTGCAGGGATGAACCGCGCATTAAAAGCCAATGTATTGGCAAAGTCAGGAAAAGCAGTTGAGGTGGCAGGCGATATTGATGTGTTGCTGTTAGATAAAACTGGCACGATTACCTATGGCGACCGTCAAGCAACCGCATTTTATCCACTCAAGGGTGTTGCGATTCAAAACTTACGTCAAGCAGCAGTATTATCATCTTTAGCTGATCCGACGCCTGAAGGTAAGTCGATTGTTAAATTGGCTCAAGAACAAGGTGAGCAGGTTCATTCTTCTGAGATTGAAATGCAGTTTATTCCCTTTAGTGCTCAGACACGTATTTCAGGTGTGGACTTGGCAGAAAATCGCCAGATTCGTAAGGGATCTTATGATGCAATTATTCAATTACCTTATCAAAATCAAACGATTCAAGCTGAGTTAAAGCAAGTAGTCGAAACAGTTGCTCGTAAAGGTGCAACACCTTTGGTGGTGATTGATCGTGAAATGATCCTAGGTGTGATTGAGTTGTCTGATGTGATCAAGCCTGGGATTAAAGAGCGTTTTGCTTTGCTACGTGAGATGGGCATTAAAACCATTATGGTGACCGGGGATAATCCTTTAACTGCCGCCGCAATTGCTGCTGAAGCTGGGGTTGACGACTATATTGCCGAAGCTAAACCAGAAGATAAGCTGAACTGTATTCGTAAAGAGCAAGCTGCTGGTAAGTTAGTGGCCATGGTGGGGGATGGTACCAATGATGCACCTGCTTTGGCACAAGCTGATATTGGTTTAGCAATGAATTCAGGTACGCAAGCCGCTAAAGAAGCTGGCAATATGGTGGACTTGGATTCTGATCCGACCAAACTGTTAGATGTGGTTGAAATTGGTAAGCAACAATTGATCACAAGAGGTGCGTTAACCACATTCTCTTTGGCAAACGATGTATCTAAATACTTCGTTATCTTGCCTGCATTGTTCGCCGTGGCAATCCCTCAACTTGAAGTGCTCAACATTTTACAATTGAGTAGTCCAAGCAGTGCCGTTATTTCTGCTTTGATCTTTAATGCACTTATTATTCCAATGTTGATTCCACTTGCACTCAAAGGGGTGCAATTCAAGCCAGCAAGTGCTTTGCAATTACTCCGTCGTAATATGCTGATTTATGGTGTCGGTGGGGTGGTATTTCCATTCATTGCAATCAAGCTGATTGATCTTGTTGTTTCGTTGTGGATTTAGGAGTGTGAAATGAATACATTAGAAAACCTTCCATCAATGATTGAGTCTCAGTCGTTACTCCGTCCTAGCCTTGGTTTGATTATGGTTGGGTTCCTGATTGCTGGTGTGCTGTATTGCAGTGCGAGTGTCTCGATTGCACAGCTCATATTTCCAACGCAGGCGAATGGTAGTTTAATTACTACGAATGGTAAAATTGTAGGGTCAAGCTTGGTTGGACAGTCCTTTGTGAGTGATCGCTATTTTCACGCCCGCCCTAGCGCTATTGCCTATGATGCGTTTGCGGTTGGGGGAAGTAATTTGGCTGTTTCAAATCCTGAATTCCATCAGCAAATAAAAGAAAGAACAGCCCAGTTTGCGCAATACAATCATACGACGGCAGAGCAAGTACCGAATGAGATGATCACTGCTTCGGGAAGTGGGATTGATCCTGATATCTCCCCAGAGAGTGCGTTATTACAGGTCAAACGTGTGGCTGAACAACACCATTTAGCTGAGCAACAGGTTACTAATCTGGTCAAACAACATATTCAACCTGCTCAATGGGGGATATATGGGCAAGCACGAGTGAATGTACTTCAGCTAAACTTGGCATTAGATCAATTATCTTCTACACCACGTTGATAGAGCGAACGTTATGCAGATCGACCGTAACAATAAAGCTGATGCATGGTTGGCACATAGTCAGCGTGAACAATCTGGACGTTTAACCATTTTCTTGGGTGCAGCGCCCGGTGTGGGTAAAACCTATGCCATGCTGACCCGAGCACATGAGTTGATGCAACAAGGTCATCATGTGGTTGTGGGCGTGGTGGAAACACATGGTCGATCTGATACGGAACGCTTGATTCAGGGGCTCAATGTTATACCAAGGAAGAATGTTGAATATCAGGATCGAACTTTGGATGAGATGGATCTCGATCACATACTGAGTTTAAAACCTGAAATTGTGTTGGTTGATGAATTGGCACATCGTAATGTACCCAATAGTCGCCATGAATATCGTTGGCAAGATGTCAATGAATTACTTGATGCTGGGATTGATGTATATAGCACTTTAAATATCCAGCATCTCGAAAGTTTGAATGATGTGGTCTATCAAATCACAGGGATTCGAGTCAGTGAAACAGTTCCCGATGCATTATTGAAACGTCTGAAAGATATTCGGTTGGTTGATTTGCCCGTTCCAGAATTGTTGGAACGGATGAATCACGGCAAAATTTATAGAGCAGATGTTGCACCGCATGCTTTGCAAGGTTTTTTTAAGCCAGCACATTTGACTGCGTTACGTGATTTAGCAATTCAAACTGTCGCTGGACAAGTGGAAATTGATTATCGAGAAAAGTTCGTTGCTCAAGGGCAAATTATTCCGATCCAAAACCATGTCATGCTGGCGATTGATGGCTCAGAGTTTTCAGAGGATTTGGTCAGACGAGCACATCGAATCGCAGAAAGACGCAATGCAACGTGGAGCGTGATGTCGATTCAAAAGAGTCGATATCAAGACACGCAAACCTTTGCAGTCACTAAAGCTTTTAATTTGGCACGTAAGTTAGGTGCAGATACTTATTTGCTCTATAGCAATCATATCGCCTCAAGTATTTTACAGGCGGCTTATGATTAT
Source organism: Acinetobacter sp. 3657 (assembly GCF_031456775.1). Taxonomy (NCBI): domain Bacteria; kingdom Pseudomonadati; phylum Pseudomonadota; class Gammaproteobacteria; order Moraxellales; family Moraxellaceae; genus Acinetobacter; species Acinetobacter sp. 3657. The sequence goes on from NZ_JAVDVH010000002.1 coordinate 193,542, forward strand.
GGCGCATCAAATATTTTACTCGGTAAAAGCCCCAAAAAATCAGTGTGGCAGCGACTGTTTTCAGATCATATTGCCGATCAACTCTTAGAAAAACAGCATCCTTTTGAGATCACTTTTGTTCAGCCGTTGAAGGATAGGCAGAATGATCATCAACAGCAAGGGGATGCTTCAAGTAAATCATTTTTCGAGCAAGGTTTCGCTTTTAATCAACGTGAAGTGATTGAAAGTATTTTTATCATTCTCCTTGGATTTTTTGCTGCGGTCGTGAGTGACCGATTTATTGGTTATAGTGATTTAGCTTTAATTTTTATTGTTACCGTACTTTTGGTCGCTATGCGAGCGCGGATGGTGATTACCCTCGCGACGGTATTTATTTGTTTTTTACTTTATAACTACTTTTTTATTGACCCTCGCTATACGTTTAGAGTCAGTGCCGAACGTGGTGTGATTACGATTGTGACATTTATCGTCACGGCATTATTGGTTGGACGTTTGGCAAATCAGTTACGTGCTCAAGTATTAAGTTTGCGTGCTGCAAATTCAGTTTCCTTACAACTCCAAGAACTGGAAAGGAAGCTCTCAAGTTGTGTTGATATTGAGCAAGTATTAAATGTGGCGAAACAACATTTAGAAAGCGCTTTAAATGCAGCAGTTTGGTTGAGAATAGGGACTCAAGAGTTAGCCGATACAGCTTCTTTGTTGAATGACAAAGATCAAATCGCAGCAGACTGGACGCAAAAAAATGCTAAACCTTGCGGACGTTTTACCAATACATTGACTCAGTCGGAATGGTGGTTCAATCCAGTTCATTTAGTTGATGGATATGGTGTTATTGCGATTCAATTTAACCAACATCCCCAAACCATCAGCTTTGAACAACAACGTTTGGCTGAGTTGATGATCGATGATATTGCTCAAACTGTATCTCGGGTACAGTTGTCATTACAGTTGGAAAACTCTCGGGTCGTGGCTGAAACTGAAAAGTTACGTTCAGCCTTATTGTCATCTGTTTCGCATGATTTACGCTCACCATTGGCTGCGATGATTGGTTCTGCGGACAGTTTAAAATATTATAGTGAGCAGATGTCGGTGTCTGACCGCCACGATTTATTGGATACGATTCATATCGAGGGGGAACGTTTAGATCGTTATATTCAAAACTTACTCGATATGACGCGATTGGGTCATCAAGGTTTGACGCTCAGTCGAGCTTGGATTGGGGTGGATGAGTTGATCGGTTCTGCAACCCAACGACTCAAACGTTATCAGCCGAATATCAATATTGAAGTGTCTTTTCACCAAGATTTGCCGCAACTCTATGTGCATCCTGCTTTGATTGAACAGGCGATTTTCAATGTTTTGGAAAATGCTGCCAAGTTCTCACCCGATGACATTCCAATTGAAGTAAAGATCCAGCAGCATGAAACTGAACTTCAAATAGATATCGTGGATCAAGGTGTTGGGATTCCTGAAGATGAGCGAGAGCAAATCTTTGATATGTTCTATACCATGCAACGTGGTGATCGTGGTAAAACTGGAACAGGTTTAGGTCTTGCTATCGTCAAAGCGATTATTGGTGCACATATGGGAAGCATTACAGCCCATGCTGGAGCATATGGTCAAGGTACCTTAATTCGAATACGATTACCGTTACATCAGGATTAAAATCATTTGTATGCCACAAACATTTAATCAACAAGCGTCGGTTCTTATTATCGATGACGAACCCCAAATCAGAAAATTTCTCGATATCGCCTTACGTGCTCAAGGTTATCAAGTGCATTTTGCTGAAACTGGTATGAAAGGGTTGGAGACATTAGCAACTCGCGGTGCAGATTTATTGATTTTGGATTTAGGTCTGCCTGATATGGAAGGGCAAGCTGTTTTAACTGAAATGAGGCAATGGTCCGATATTCCAGTCATTGTTCTTTCAGCACGACCCGATGAAAATCAAAAAATTAAGCTACTGGATGCGGGTGCCAATGACTATGTGACCAAACCATTTAGTATTCAGGAGTTATGCGCTCGAATCCGTGTATTGTTTCGTAATAAATCACAGCAATCAGAACACAATATCATTTTTAATGATGGGCAATTATTTGTCGATGTCGCTGAGCATGTCGTGAAACTTGCAGGTGAGGAAATTGTTTTAACCAAAAAAGAATTTCAGCTTTTCGCATTGTTGATCCGCCATCAAGGCAAAATAGTGACGCAAAAACAAATTATGAATGAGTTGTGGGGCATCACCCATGAAGAAGATACTCACTATCTCAGAATTTTACTGAAAAAGCTTAGAACTAAAATTGGTGATTCTGCCGCAACGCCACATTATATTTTTACGATTGCTGGAGTTGGTTTGCGATTTTGCGAATAGTGTCGATTAAATCGATCTAATTGATTGGATTATAAAATGATTTGTTCTGATTTAAAGGGATGCTTGAATTGTAAATTGTTAGGTAGTTAAACGTTTTTAAGCTATAATTTTATGGTTTTTTTATCTTTATTTTGATTGAGCAACAATGAAAAAATTATTAGCGATTACGGCATTTAGTTCTTTAGGCTTAATGGCCTGTTCAACCACAGAAACATCAAAATCAATTCAAAGCCCACAAGTGAGGGCAGCGGTACAACAAATTAAATATAACGGAGCGAAAGTACCTGTTTCGATTGGTAAGTTTGATAATCGTTCAAGTTATATGAGAGGAATATTCTCGGACAATGTCGATCGTCTTGGTGGACAGGCGAAAACCATTTTAGAAACTCACCTACAGCAAACTGGTTATTTCTCGGTTTTAAACCGCGATAACTTGTCTGAACTCAAGCAAGAAGTAGGCTATAGCAATACCACTCAAGCGATCAAAGGCGCGCGTTATGTGCTCACAGGTGATGTATCTGAGTTCGGCCGCAAAGAAGTTGGTGATCAGCAATTATTTGGGATTTTGGGACGAGGTAAACAACAAATTGCTTATGCCAAAGTGAACTTGAATATTGTGGATGTGAAAACATCAGAGATCGTGCATTCAGTGCAGGGTGCGGGCGAATATGCATTGGGCGCGCGCGAAGTACTTGGTTTTGGTTCTACAGCTTCTTATGACTCAACCTTGAATGGTAAGGTACTTGATTTAGCGGTACGTGAAGCAGTCAACAATTTGGTTACCGATATTCAGAATAACCGTTGGACTGCACAATAAGACAGGGTCGCTGTAAAAATGAAAAAAATTCTTTTCACCAGTCTGATGAGTGTTGGATTGGTTGGCTGTGCTGCTGGACCTCAACCTTTATACAGTTGGGGGTCTTATACGCAACAGACTTATTTGATGTATAACGCGCCAGAAAAAGCCACACCCAATGCACAAATCATCAAGTTAGAAGCGGAAATAGAAAAAGCAAAAGCGAAAAATTTGGCTGTTCCACCGGGACTCTATGCGCATTTAGGGTTGTTGTTTTTACAACAGAACAATGCGCAAAAAGCAGTTGAATATTTTCAATTGGAACGACAAGTTTATCCAGAATCAACAGTGTTGATGGATCGTTTGTTGCAGAAAATGAATGCCAATGTAGGATCGACATAGCCATGATCAAGACGTTTTTAGTTGCGAGTGTTTTGCTCACAGGTTTGGTGTTTACGGGCTGTGCATCCTCACCTGTGGTGAATAAAGATATGACTGTGTATAAGCAGCATATGCCAAAATCAATTTTGGTGTTACCACCTGTCAATGATTCCCCAGATGTGAAGGCAACCTATAGCTATTGGCCAACTGTGATCACACCTGTTGCTGAAGCAGGTTATTACGTCTTTCCAATTTCTGTGGTTGATTCGATGTTTAAAGAGAATGGCGTGACCAATGGCCATGATGCTCAAAGCATTCCGACTCAGAAATTACACGAAATTTTTGGTGCTGATGCTGCACTTTATATTCGAATTAAAGAATATGGCTCTAAATATCAAGTCGTCCAAAGTGTTGCGACGGTGAGTGTAGAGGCAAAGCTGGTTGATTTAAAAACCAATGAGACGCTTTGGACAGGTGAGAAAAAGGCGGTTCAATCCAGTAATAATGGCAACAATGATTTACTCACTGCACTTGTTGGGGCATTGGTTGAACAAATTGCGGGTAGTTTAAATGATCGTGCTTATCCTTTAGCAACGATTGTGAATACGCAATTATTTACACCGACGCAGCATAATCCGGGTTTGGGCTTACTCTATGGACCACGATCTCCTCGATATCAACAAGATGGTGTTGTGAAGTAATCCATTGTTCATACACATAATAATAAAGCCTCTGAATGAGGCTTTTTTATTATTGAAGGTTATTTAATATTTGGATCGCCTTTTTTCAAAAAGAAATGCAAAGCGAGTTTTTGTACCCATGTACCATAAGGTGGATAAAATAATTGGGTTGGGAAGAATCGATGTCGAATAAAGACTGTTTTTGCATGTGAAAGTTCTCGGAAACCTTCTACACCATGATATGTACCCATACCTGAGTTGCCGATCCCACCGAATGGTGCATCATGGTTGACAACATGCCAACCCCAGTCATTGATGGTGACACCGCCCGAGTGAGTTTGTTTTAAAATGTGATCACGTTCTGTGGCATCATGAGTAAAACAATATAAGGCTAAAGGTCGATCGCCCACTTTAATATAATCAATCGCTTCATCTAAGGTGTCGTAAGCAACAACAGGTAGCACAGGTCCAAACAACTCTTCTTTTAAAATACGCATTTCTGCTGTGCAGTTTAGTACGATATGCACTGGCATACGACGCGCATCTTGTTCATGATCGTAATCACCACAAACAATGATTTGAGCACCTTTGGTTTTTGCGTCTGCTAATATTTCTTTAATACGCTTTAAATGGCGGTCATTTACAATAGAAGTGTAATTGTCATTATTGTGAATATTGTTGCCATACATCGCCGTGAAATTAGTTTTACATTCCTGCACGAACTGCTCAATTTTTTCTTTAGGCACTAGGGCATAGTCAGGGGAAACGCAGATCTGACCACAATTGGTGGCTTTGCCATGCAAAATACGTTTTGTTGCATCGGCTAATGGATAATTTCGGCTAATCAGTGCAGGGGACTTACCACCTAATTCAAGTGTTACAGGCGTTAAGTTTTCTGCGGCTGCGCGCATCACCACACGTCCAATCGCAGGTGAGCCAGTAAAGACGATGTGGTTAAACGGTAGCGATGTGAAGAGTGATGGATCAGTGATTTCCTCACCAAACACACAGACTTCATCTTCACTAAAAACTTCAGCCAACATTCTTTTGAGCATGGCGTTGGTGGCTGGGGTAATCTCAGGAAGTTTGATCATGACGCGATTGCCTGCTGCAATCGCTGCAACGAGAGGACCGAGCGCCAAATAAACGGGGAAATTCCACGGCACGACAACGCCAACAACCCCTTTGGGTTGGTATTGCACACGTAATCGATTGGATAGGAAAAGTAATTCAGTACTACGTTTGCTTGGTCGCATCCATTTCCGTAAGTGACGAATCGCATGTTCAGCTTCTAATACTGAACCCAATAAATCGAGTAGTTTGGATTCATCGAGTGAGCGTGAACTAAAGTCAGTATTGATTGCTGTTGCGATCGCATCTTGGTAACGAATGATCTGTTTTTTAAGATTAAATAATTTACTGCGTCGTGTGTCTAGGTCAGGATAGGGTTGAGCATTGAAAGCAGCGCATTGTCGAGTAAAAACAGATTGCATATATTTATCGGCGGATTGACTAGATTCGAGTGAGTGTGGGGAATTCATTATTGCTCCTTTTATACTTCATTATCTCGATTGTTTAAATATTCTAAATATTTCATCTCAATTGTTTAGGTTTGGAGAACCGAATTCATCATTCTTTCATTTGGCTGTTGTACAATGATTGGAACTCATTCATTGATCAAAAATAGACTTGAGATGATTTTTGAAAATTTAAACCTTCATTTATTTCATTGTATAAATTCTTTTGCTTTGAAATATCCGATTTTAGACAAAATAGCGATATTCTTGGCTGATGATTTAAACACAGTCTTTATCAGTTTTCTTGTGTTTTTATTGGTTGTGCAGTGGAAAATCTACAATGTAGTGTTTGCAAAAACATTGTTCATCGTTCTTATATCATTGTTATTGTGTGATTTAGTGGATGCTTTCTATCATCATCCACGCCCATTTCAATTTGGGGTGGGACATAAATTGATCGGTCATGGTGCGAGTTCATCCTTTCCGAGTCAGCATACCTTGACGATGGTGATCATTGCATGTTCGTATTTGATGGCTGGATTTAAGCTGATTGGCGGTATCGGCTTAGTTTTGAGTCTCGTGGTTGGATTATCTCGAATTTATGTCGGCGTACATTTCCCATTTGATATCATGGGCGCTTTCCTGATGGGCTTTATATTGGTGGTGTTCGCCAACTATGCTTTAAGAGAATTGGCTTTAAGATTGCGTAAAGCGATACCATTACTGTATTAAATCTAAAGAAAAACGGAGCATTTGCTCCGTTTTTTTATGGTTTATTTTGCTGGTTGAATATCAAACTCAAAGGTCCATGTGGTCGCACTCTTATTGTTCATTGGATCTGCATAACGAATATCGGTGAGATGCATACGTGCATAGCTATTACCTTTGTTACTACGGATCATGCTTGCTCCAGTAGGGTCTGCTTTAATGGTATGCATCGCTTGTAGTCCATCTGCTTGAGCAGCCGCCAGCGTTGGATAGTAGTTATACCAGCCATACGATAGTTTTTGTGAAGAAGTTTCTTGAGGTGCTGGATTCAGGATAGAGCTAATGGTATTAGACCCCCAACGCGTTATTTTTGCTGAAATAGCTGCTTTGAGGTCTGCTTCAGTGCTCGCATAGGCATTGGTATCTTTGAATTTATCTAAAATGGCTTTACCTTCAGCAGAGTAGAATCCTTCAGGTTGGGATGCCACTGCACTACCAATATTTTGATTCACTTGCACATAGTAACGATTAAATGCGAGTTGCCATTTTGCTTGAGTATCTTTGGTTGTGGTGCCGCTGACAAGGTCAACATAGTTCCAGCCTTTAGTGGCATCAACGGTTAAGGTTTTGACATCATTCGGATACCGAGTGTCGATATAACGGATCGAAACATATCCTGACGTAGTTCCTTGGTAATAGTTGTATATTTGTACTGCAAATACAGGTTGATCTGCACTACCAATCACATTAGTTGAGGCAGTATTGGTGGTCACCAAAAAGGTTTTAAAATTTGGTGACATGCGATGATCACCAAATAAGTTATATTCTAAGAAACTGTTATAACCATTTGTCGTTGCCATAAATGCATTGCTGTAGGCATCTGTGTTCCATGCTTGACTTGGTAAACTTCCACCTTGGGTTGCATCCAGCTCTTTTGAGAGTTGTTGCCATGTTGCAGAGAAGGGTGAATAGAGTGCACCACCATTACCAGATCCACTCACTCCACTGTTGGTAAATAACATTGGCGTACGTGTACCCATTGCAAATTGCAAATCCCAATCCGATGCTGTACATGAAACTTCTGCTTGCGTGTCAATGTCATAGCAATAGGAAGAATTTGCACTGGGTGTAATCGTCCATTGCGCTGATTTGATTTTAAATTGGTCGGTATTGCTGGAACCATTATTTGATGCGTTGTTATTACTACTGCTTCCGCCACCCCCACCGCATGCAACCAGTAAAGCGCTTAAGGTACTTAATGCAAAAAGCTTGCAGAAATGTGTGCTTAGATTAGACATACTCTATTGATCCTTTAAAAATTATTCCAGTGAAAGCGCACACCCATGTAGCTATAGCGACCAGCAAGTGGTCGATAATCGACAGGGGCAGAGAAATCACGTTGTTCATCAAAAATGTTGTCGATGCCGACAAAGGTGCTGATCATCGGGTTGATTTGATAATCAACTTGAGTGTCGATGCTGAACCAATCTGGAGAACGAAGTTTGTTGCTGTTATCGGTGTATTCTTCACTTTGATAACGGGCGCGTATGGTCAAATCAAGCTGATCATTGAGTGCAAAATCGCTACCTAGACGTGCGATATGCTTTGGTCGGCGGGTTAAGAAAGTACCTAGGGTTTTATCTTTTGCTTCGGTGTAGGTATAAGCGCCGTTTAGTGACCAAGATGGGGTTATTTTCCATTGTGCTGAGCTTTCAATGCCTTTGGTTTGAGCTTTTGCGACATTGCTATAACTGTATTGGGTAATGCCGTTGTTGCTGCTTGCATTGTCATAGTCTGTTTGGATGAGGTCTTTAACATCATTCCAAAACAGATTGATGTCAGCATTCCATACTTCATTTTGAACAAGGCTAAGTCCGAGTTGGTAACTATCAGATGACTCTGGCTTTAAGTTGGGATTGCCAATGACGACATAACCTAAGTGGCTGTGATCAAAAGAATAAAAACGCTCTTTTAAATTGGGTACGCGATAGCCTTGACCGTAGCTAAAACGCAGATCAGCCAAAAGATTGTTGTGGTCATAAGCGCGATATTTTGTGCTGAGTTTAAAGGCATTGTGGTTGCCAAAATCATCATCATTTTGAAAGCGCCAGCCTAACACTGCATCTAGATTTTTGAGTAGATTGAGATCATTTTGTAGATAAAACTCATGGCGATCGCGTTGTACTTTACCGCCTTGCATTTCAAACTTACCGTTATTGCTTTGTTCTAGTTTTTCTTCGTGCCAATCATATCCGAATTGCCAATTTTGCTTATGCCAAGTCGGGAATGAAAATTGTGAACTGAAATGGTTATTTTCTTGTTTTGAGTTACGCAGTGCGGATAGAAAACCATCTACAGTTTGAACTGAAGTTGTATCATAGGTTTCATGGACAGCCTTTAAATCAATTTTGCCTAAATCTAAGAGTTGCAGTTGTGAACCTGCACTGATGCGTTGACGTTCAATGTCTTCAACTTTGTATTGTTTTAAGTTGAAAGGAGAGACAAAGAGTAAATCTTTTTGATGATCTTTTTCTTTATATTGATTGAAATCGCTCCATAACATGAACTGATCATTTGGCTGCCAAGCGCCATAAAGCGTGTATTGTTGACGTTTTTGTTCATCACCTTGCAATGGATAATCACTCGGTTTAACTGCAAAGCCATCGCTGCTGAGTTGATCTGCTAGCAACCGACCTTTCAGTGTGGCATTGGCTGCTTCAATACTGATTTTTTGATGATGGTTGTTGATTGAGGCTGATTTTCCATTGGCATTTTGTTTGCCATAAGAACCGATATCGACTTGTCCTGAAACAGATATACCTTCTTGGACTTTGTTTGTGATGATGTTAATCACACCGCCCATCGCTGATGAGCCGTATTGTGCTGATGCGGCTCCTTTAATCACCTCAATATGATCAATACCGCCAATTAGATATTGACTTAAATCAACGGTTGAACCTGTGCTTGCCGCTAAAGGTAGCCCATCAATGAGTACGAGGACTTGATCGCTACTTAGACCTTGCAATGAAATTTCATAACCTGATTTACCATGAATTTCTCGTAATAAAATTCCAGGAATATTTTTCAAAGCATCTTTTAGGGTGGTGGCGTTGGTGCGTTTTAATTCATCTTGATTGATGATCTCTGTCCGAATCGGGCTATCCAATAAGCGTTTTTCTGAGCGTGTACCAGTAACAACAATCGTATCCAATACATGTGGTGTTGACTGTTGAGTGGCATGAAGTGAATTTTGATCCGCTTGTGTATGGGTAGAAACTAAGCCCACGGCAAGTAAAGACGTAAATAAAAAGCATGGTTTAGATAAGCATGGGGGAGATTGAATAGTCACAATATGATCACTAATGAAAATTATTTCATAATGTAAATGGTAATGATTATCGTAATAATTTACAATACCTTAAATATTTATTTCAAAAAGACACAAACACTTACATGAGTGTTTTATTTTTGTTGATTTAAATCAGTATCTTAAATAGGATTGGACGTTTTTATGCAACTTAATTTGTCTTATGTTTTAGTCGCAGTATTGGCTCTGGGGGGAGTAAATGCAAATGCTCAACAGCAACCAGCTAAATTAGCTGAGGCATTACAGTACTCATCTTTACATCAAAACTTAACCCAAGAACAAGCTCGTCAAGCAATATTGAAAATGGCGGGTGAGTATCGAGTTGATTTTCGTTTTGAAGAGCTGTATGCATTGAAAGATGGTTATTCGATCAAAGATGATGACTTATCAAGTGGCTATGAAACTGTAATTGTGCTTGAAAATACAGCCAACAAAGTTTCTTTACAGCATATTTTGGTTGCAAGTGGGCATGTTGTTAAGCATTGGCGTCAGGACTGGGAATATGAACCTAAACACATGTGGAGTTATATTGGCGATTACAAATGGCAAAGTATTCCATTAAAGAAACAAGAAACTAAAGGCAAGTGGTTACAAACTGTTTGGCAAGTGGACGACTCTCCTCGATATGCAGGTCTAGGGCAGTGGACGCAAAATAATGGAGCGGTTGAATGGGTCTCGAATGAAACTTATCGACCATTGCCACGTCGTGAGCATACCATTCGGAATGATTACGATGTGATTATTGGTATTAATCGCCATGCCTTAACTGCAACGGGCTGGGTGCATGAGCAAGATAATATTAAATTTGATACCAAGACCAAGACTGCGCTTGCGCGTGAGTTGGGGGTGAATCAATACAATAAAGTGGGTAATTTTGATTTCAAACCTGCTTATGATTATTGGAAAGAAAATGCAGCTTATTGGAGTGCGGTAAGAGCTGCATGGGATCAGGCATTTAATCAAAATAAAGTAGTTGCTTTAAAATTTGCCAAGAAAGATGAGAAGTCGCATTTTAGCTATTTTAATGATGAGGCGGCATCAGTAGCTGGCAAATCGGTTCAAGCAGATCAACTGAAATTACAAGCTAAAACGCTACTTAATCAGCAGCTTGTTGAAGGTAAAATTCATTAATTAACTACAGCTTAAATCCCATGCTTTATTGGGGCATGGGATTGTTTATTTGATGTGTTTAATTGCGCCTCTAAGGAAAATATTATTTTCATTTTATTAGTGAACTTGCTAGCATCGAAGATCAAAGATAATTTGCGATAGTGTGTGGAACAGCATGTCTTCAGGACAACAAGTTTTAATTAAACTCAGAAAAATGATTATTGCAGGAGATTTTGAAGGCGGTACTAGACTTGCAGAGATTCCAACAGCTGACTTGCTTGGGGTTTCTCGACAACCCATCAGAATGGCATTTCGTCTGCTTGAACAAGAGGGTTTGCTGATTAAAAATCCAACACGGGGTTATACCGTGAGAGAGATTTCTGAGAAGCTTATTCACGATGCGCTTGAGGTGCGTGGTGTACTGGAAGGATTGGCGGCAAAAACATTAGCAGAGCAAGGATTAACTGATCAGCAAAAACTCACCTTGCAAGAATGCATTCAGGAAATAGAACAGCTTTTTAATGAGCATACTGAATTTGGTGATGCTGAATTAGAGCGCTATCACCACTTTAATGTAATTTTTCACGATACGATTATTCAAGGAGCGCAAAATGTAGCCTTGCTACAAGCCTTAGCCAAAAATAATCAGTTGCCTATGGCTTCGGCACAAGCAATTACTTATGATCAGACCCAAGCTTTGTCGGAGTACCGTCGACTGCATTATGCGCATTTACAGCATTGTTCCATTTATGATGCTTTGCTCCACCGTCAAGCTGGGCGTGCAGAAACATTAATGCGTGAGCACAGTAGTGTGGTGATTTTGGGTGAAACTTTAAAAAATATTCTAAGTGAACAAGATTAAAGAGTTCCTTTTAACCATTTTTAAAAGGAACTCAATACATTAAAGTTCAATCACTAGTTTTCCTGATTTTGCTCGAGAACAGCAAGGGGTAAATTGGTTATTAAGTGCATGCTCTTCATCCGTCATGAAGATATCACGATGGTCTGGAATGCCATCAACCACACGAGTGATACATGTTCCACAGATACCTTGTTCGCAGGAAATCGGCACATCAAAACCATGTTCAATTAAGGCTTGGGTTGCGGTTTGATGAGCTAACACTTCGATTTGACGATTTGTGCCCTTAACCTCAATGGTGAAGGTTTCATTCGTGGAAGTATCCGCGATTTGAGCAACAAAATGTTCCTGATGTAATTGTTCTGCCAACCAGCCGGCTTGTAAAGCTGAGCTAATAACAAATTCCATAAAACCTGTAGGGCCACAGACATATAAATGTTTATCAGGAGAACTTTGCTCCAGTGCATGTGACATATCACAACCAGTACCTGGTTGATCTTGAATATGAAAATGGACTTGATCGCTAAAATGCTCGGTTAAATTACCATAGAAAGCAATCATGTCATGGCTGCGAACAAAGTAATGTAACTCAAACGGGATTCGTGCTGATTTAAGTCGATATGCCATCGATAAAATGGGGGTGATTCCGATACCACCTGCAAATAAAATGGCTTGTTTGGTTTTGGATTGGATCTCAAACAAATTACGTGGTTCCCCAATCTGTAAATGGTCGCCTTCATGGTATTCATGATGAATACAACGTGACCCACCGCGCGAATGAGTATCATGTAAAACACCAATGACATAGCGATGTCGCTCACTGCAACAATTCGAAAGTGAATATTGTCGGGTTAAACCATTTTTAAGATGTACATCAATGTGTGCGCCTGCTTCAAAAGCGGGAAGCTTTGAGCCATTCGCTGAAACGAGTTCAAATGCACGAATCGAGGGGGTGAGTTGATGAATTTTCTGAATAATCACGTCCATGTTCATCTTCCTTTAAATCACACGAATATTTGGAAACTTCTGCTTAGGTATATCGGGAGTCGTTTTGTTTTCTTCAGAAAGCAGACGATCAATAACTCTGCGTGACTGTACGCCACCTGCATCAATGTTAAGCATTAGTAATTTTCGGTGCGGATTGTTTAAAATATTTTGTTGTTGCTGTTCCAGCATTTCTAAATCTTCAGTGAAGATCTTGCCTTGGCCCTCACGAATTTCATCGGTGAGTTCGACATTGTCTGGTTGGAAATTGCGTGCCATTCCCCAGAAATACCAGTGCGAAGTTTCGGTTTCAGGTGTAATGAAATCTACGACGATTGAAGATACTTTTTTATCTTTCGGTGCATCATATCCACCACATCCCGCATGTGCGACACCCACTTCAATATGTACGTTGCTTGGCGCGTAGAAATGGCAGCGCTGCCAACGATCTACAGGCACATCATCGGCTAAATTGTTGCCACGAAGTGCCATTTGCCAAAATGGTGGTGCAATAACATTTTCCATATAACGTTCAGTAATGACGTGATCACCGTCCACTTTTGTCACAGGTAGTGCTTCATCAATTTCTTTTTGACCAATACTGCTTGAGTGAACATAGGTCTCATGTGTCAGATCCATGAGATTATCCACCATTAAGCGATAATCACATTGGATATGAAATAAGCCGCCACCATAGCTCCATTCAGGATGTTCGGCCCATTCTAGCGTTGGAAGTTTTGATTCATCGGCCAACGCTTGTTCACCTGGCCAAACCCAAATAAACCCGAACTTTTCAATCGCCGCATACGCTTTATTGCAAGGAAAACCGTGGGTGCGCTGGGCTGGCATAGAAACAGTTTTTCCATCACACCCCATGACTAAACCGTGGTAGCCACAGACCAGATTTCCATTTTCCACATAGCCTAGGGATAGGGGGGCACCGCGATGCGGGCAAAAATCTTCAACGGCTGCTACTTGGTTTTCTTTTGCACGATAAAAAACAATCTTCTCGCCACAAATTGTACGACCAAGTGGTTTATCTTGAATTTCTTCTGGGCGGCATGCCACATACCAAGCATTTTTAATAAACATGTGTGACGTCTCCTTATCACTTATTGGATCCAATTTATAATAAATGATAAAGTTGGTCAACCCGTTCAGTTGGGTTGAATGCAACTTTAAACGTTATTTTGTGCTTAAATTGATTGATTTTGGTATTTTTAGCTTGGTTTGTTTTGTGGGGTGATTTAAAGGGAAGTATTTATTGGATCCATATTTAGGGTTTTTTAAAATTTTAATGTATAGTGAAGCATCATTCTTTGCTCATCTAGGCTTTTTCCATATTTTGTATCGTAGTTGATGTTTAAGAAGAGAAGTTTCAAATTTTTGACGACGTGATTTAAATCATATTGGATGAGTAGGTCGCTTTCTTGTTCAAAATCATCTTTATTTTGCGTTTGAAATGAATCGCCGTATATGTATTTGTAGGTGATCTTTAGTCCTTTTATGTGGTCTTTAAAATCATAGCTAGTCACGAAGTGATAGGATTTTTCATTGGCTTTAGTAAATGCCCCTAATGTCCAGTTCATCATGTGTGGAATCGGTGATCCATCGAGTTTGGGTATCCCATCTCTACCAAAATTCTCTTGATAGCCGAATCCGGTGCTAAAGTTACCATGCTGTATAAAGTGCATTGCGCCTAAGGATGTATTGTTGTATTCACCTAATTTTGCATTCCCAATATCTGTGTGTTGAAGCATGCGGAATTTTGTACTGTGTTGATTTGACCATTGATAGTCAAAGGCGAAGTAACTCTGATTGATGATATCGGTTAAATAACCATTGTAGAATTTCCATGTGTACTGTGGTTTTTTTCCATTCCATTCGAAAAAATATAAACCATCAGATTCTTGTTTGGAGATAGCCAGTTTTCTATAGTCCTCTTCATTTCGAGGAGAATATCGGTTGATAAATCCGAGCGTGAAATTCTGTTGTTGATGATGATATTTAAATTCAGCGCCTTTGTAATTAACCCTTAATTGATGGGTGTCTACTTGTGGTGTCAGTGGGGTGTTTGGAGTGATTTCACCGATATTGATACGAAAGTCTTGGTACTCAACTGCTGCGCCTAAACCGTATTTACTGTAGTGCTGGGCTTGTTGTTTTGTGTCAGGGTCAAATGGTAGGGTGAAGTCATTTGAGTGCTGATCGGAACTGAGCCGATAGGCATATTGTAAGCTGGGCATAAGGTGAAGTTGGACATCATTTAATTTTACCGACCAGTCGCCACGATAGAGCAAGCCTTGGCTCAAGCTGTTTGAATTCGCACTACGATCATCTTTGTAGTCGCGCTCAAAGCTAAAGGTTTTAAAGCTAAGCTCATTTTGAAAATTAAAAGTTTCGGTTGCATATGCAGAACAGCAGGCAATAGTAATCCCTGAGACAAACATCCCATACGTTAAAAAATCTTTCATGTTAATTCCTTTTTACGGTTCTAAATCCAACGTGACTCGTTGCTAAATCAAGCTCTTGTGGGTGTCTCGCAGCAGCGCGATAACGTGCGCAATAATTACTTGCACACAGGTATGAACCTCCTTTAATGGTGTATTGAAGGATACTGTTTGGGTCATTTCTGTAAATTGCTGGATTTCCCATATGGTGGTCTCTTGGTCCTGTATAAGGCGTTTGAGTCCACTCCCAAACATTTCCAATCATGTCGTATAGCCCAAAGGGATTTGACTTGAAACAACCTACGGGCGCCACGTCATCAAAGCCATCTTGTTGGGTGTTTTGATAGGGGAATTCACCTTGCCAGTAATTTGCAATAATGTGTCCTTGATGGGTTGGGCCAATATCTGGCTGTTGTTGAAATCCTTTGGCGGCATATTCCCATTCGAGTTCTGTTGGTAGGTCATGTCCTAACCAATGTGCATAGGCATGGGCGTCATTCCATGTGATTAGGCGTACAGGCTCACTTGGAAGTGGAGATCTATTGCTATTTGTACCCCAGGGCTGCTTCCAATTAGCTCCTTGTTTAAAAGTCCACCATTGCATTTCCTCTACGGGGGGAGTCGGTTGAACAAAAACAGCGGCACCGCCTTGTTTTTCAGCATCTGTGATATAGCCAGTTTGCTGGATAAACTCAGCAAATTGAGCGTTGGTTACTTCGGTTGCGTCAATCCAAAATGATTTGACTGAGCTGGGTTCTTGTTTGAAAGGTTTTTCATCGTCATAACCTTGTGTTGAACCAAGCTGAATTTGGCCAGCAGGGAGTTGAATCTTACCTGCAGTGTTGTTTTCTGGCCAATCGGGAGGTAGGCCAGAATAATCTGAACATTTTGATATGTCGCCTAGGTTTAAAGCCATCTGCTCATTGGGTGTATGTTTTTGACATCCAGATATGAAGAGGAGTGGTAAGAGCATGATGATCATTTTCATCAGCTAACTCCTATTTCTTGATGTATTGTTCGAAATCGACAACACCATTTTCATCGGCATATTTTAAGTACTTATCATTTAAGATTTTTACGATATCTGGGTGTTGAGTAGAAACATTATGCTGTTCATTGAAATCTCTTTTTAAATTATAAAGTTCCCAACCTTGACTGTTGAATTTTGATGGTGAGTTTTCTACAATTTTCCATTCATCATTTTTTGCATAACGACTACCGTGTAGCTCTTTGAAGTCGTAGTAATTTATGGGGCGAATACGTGCATGATTGCTTTTTAATGCAGGAATTAGGCTAAAACCAGAGGGTTGAGTTTTTTTGCTTGATGTTGGGTAAAGTTGATCAGATTGAATATTTGCTAGTTCCATCACGGTTGGGAAGACATCGCGTACAGTCGCAAAATGATTGTTGATTCCTCGATCTTTGGAGAGGTGTTGCGGATATTTGATGATAAAAGGGACTCGCACACCACCTTCTGAGGCGGCAGATTTCCAATAGGTGAAGGGTGTGCTACTCACTTCTGACCAACGTGGTCCCATATATACATAGGAGGTGGCTTTACCAATATTTTCATAGCTGTTGTCTGCTTCACCCATTGGGAAGTTATGATTTCCCCCTTCGGCGCCATTATCTGACATGAAAATGATGAGTGTATTTTCATATTGATTATGTTTTTTTAGATATTGGATAATATCTCCAATACGATCGTCCAATTGGGTGATCATGCCTGCATACACTTCCATTTTCCGAGCTTCATATTTACGTTCTTCTGGAGATAGCTCTGACCAGCTTTTGGTATTGAGTGCCTGATTCCCTTGTTGTGTTGGGAGTTTGGCGTTAGCTGGAATCAATCCTAATTTTTTCTGCTTTTCAAAGCGCTGTTTTCTGATCGCGTCATAGCCTTGATCATATTTTCCCTTATAAAGATTTAAATAAGCATCTGGTGCCTGAATTGGCCAGTGGGGTGCGGTATAGGCAAGATAAGCAAAGAAAGGTTTGGCTTGTTTATTCTTATCAAGATATTCAAAAGCTTTTTGAGTAAAGTAATCGGTGGAGAAATAGCCATCGGGCAACTCGGTTTTTTGACCATTCTCGGTATATTGGACCTTCCGTGGATAGTTTTTGGGTTGGTCTTTGAAGTGTAAGTCGAAGCCATCCAGTAGGACAAAGGATTGATCAAAACCACGTGTATGAGGATTGTGTTCTGGTGCGTGACCTAAATGCCATTTACCAACCATGAAGGTGTAATAATCTTTGCGCTTAAGAATTTCGGCGAGGGTGTAGGCATTTGGGGTTAAATGACCAGAATAACCATCAATTTTTAGTAGTGCGCGAGGGCTATCCTCACCTACTAGAGTCGCTTGGCGTTTGGATGTTTCATACATCGCGCCTAAACCCACGAGATGATTGTCAGCTCCTGTCATGAGTTGTGCTCTGGTTGGTGAGCACATTGATGACGCATGGAAATTGAAAAGCATTTTTCCTTGCTTTAATAAGCGATCAATGTTTGGTGTCTTAATTTCACTACCGTAAACCCCTATGTCTGAAAAGCCCAAATCGTCTGCCAAAATAATCATGATATTAGGCGTTTGGGCTGTCTTGGCATGAGTTATGGGGAGGGGGCTTCCTAGAAAAGTGAGTCCAAGTGTGAACTGGGCTATTTTTTTTAGCTTCATATCGCAATCCTTTGGTTTGGGTGGTGCATCGTGCACTCAAGGGGTATTTTTTGTTTAAAAAGTAAGCTCACTAAAAGCATAATTTATTTTTCCAATTGGATCCATATTTAATTTTAATAATTTAATAAATGTTTATTGATTATATTGTTTAGGCTTAAAAACGATAAAATACAAGAGTATAATTTTAAATTTTAAATTGATTTGAAAAACATATTGATTTTTTGGATCCATTTATTCAATATAAAAGTAGCAGGATGCTTAACAACCGTATCGATAGCATACGTTTTGTGAAATCAAACAATTTTTATAAATCATTTTGGATAGGGATATGCATGATTAGCCATCGCACGCTTTTTGCTTTGATATATGTGTATTTTGTCCAATCTTGGAGATATACACATGAGCAGAGATGTTCTCAGTGAAATAAATCAAAATAAGATGAGCCGCTATCAGTGGTTCGTGATTTTAATTTGTATTTGTCTAAACATTATCGATGGCTTTGATGTCATGGTCATGGCCTTTACTGCACCTTCAGTATCTGTGGAATGGTCACTCTCTGGGGCACAAATAGGGTTGCTATTGAGTGCAGGACTATTTGGTATGGCTGCTGGTTCGATTTTTTTGGCTCCATTCGCTGATAAAATTGGTCGCCGTTTATTGATCTTGGTTTGCCTTGTGATTGCGGGCTTAAGTATGTCAGCGTGTGCTTTGGTCAATAGTCATAGTATGTTGGCGTTCCTCCGCTTTATCACAGGGATCGGAGTCGGCGGTATTCTTGCAAGTAGTAATGTTTTGGCGAGTGAATATGCGAACGGTCGATGGCGAAGTCTTGCGGTGAGTTTGATGTCCACTGGTTATGGTATTGGTGCAACATTGGGTGGTGTGTTATCGCTTGCACTGATTGAGCATTTAGGTTGGCGTTCAATTTTCTTGGCGGGTGGTATTGCAACGATCATGATGCTGTTTGTGAGTATTTGGTTATTACCAGAATCTTTAGATTATCTATTAGCAAAAAGACCAAAACAGGCATTAAAACAAGTTAACAGCACCATGCTACGTATGGGAGCTAATCCACTTTCAGTTTTACCATTTTATCCAAAAACTGATGAAGATAATCGGGGCGATTTTGCGAAGTTGTTTGGTGGTCATCTTGGATTTCAAACGCTTTGTCTTTGGTTTGCTTTCTTTTTAGTAATGTTCGGTTTTTATTTTGTGATGAGTTGGACACCAAAGATTTTAATTTCGATGGGCATGTCGGCTGATCAAGGTGTGACTATCGGTATATTAATCAGTATTGGTGGGATTTTTGGGGCCGCAATTATTGGTTTACTTGCGTCTCGTATCAAAATCTTCTACGCATTAAGCCTATTTTTAGGATTAACCTCAATTTGTGTATTTTTATTTGTTGCTGTTTCGGCACAAGTAAGTGTGGCTCTAATTGTTGGATTACTTTTAGGGACACTTATTAATGGCTGTGTAGCAGGTTTATATTCGATTTCACCTACAATCTATGCGGCTGATATCCGTAGTCGTGGCGTGGGTTATGCGATTGGTTTTGGGCGTATTGGCGCTATTTTATCGCCAACCGTTGCAGGTGTTTTCTTGGATAAAGGTTTAGCACCAGCCACACTTTATGCGTACTACGGGGTCGTGTTTATTTTTGCTATTTTCCTGATTTTAGCGTTAGCAAAAGCTTTTTATCGAAAAAACCAAGTACAAGAATTTTCTTCAGAAGTGACCTCTTAAATCTGCTTAAAATTAAATAGTTGAGATAATAAATGAAAAGGACATCTGTATGGGTGGGGATCTGCTTGTACCCGTTATTTAGTCATTTGGCGCATGCTGAGCTGATTTTGGACAGTAGCGCAGAACTGACACTTAGAAATTTTTACTTTGATCGAGATTATAAAAAAGACCCATATCCTTCTACTGCTGCGCGAGATTGGGCGCAGGGTTTAATTTTTAAAGGACAGTCGGGTTATACCGAAGGTCCACTTGGATTCGGTGTCGATGTATTGGCTATGGCTGGTTTTAACCTAATGGGAAGTCGGGCAGATGATTATGCCCGTAGTGGTTTATTGCAAATAAATGCCGATAATTCGCGCGATGATTACTATGGAAAAATCGGGCTAACAGGTAAAGCTAAATTTAGAAAAAATGAACTTTTCGTAGGAGATCTGGTGCCGCAATTGCCGACTATATTTTCATCTCCGGCGCGTTTGTTTCCACAGACTTATCGCGGCATTCGCTTTGTTTCCAATGAAATTCCCAATTTTCAGTTAGAAGGATTTTATGTCGATGAAGTTCGTCAACGCGATTCGATTCGCTATACCGATGTTGGTGCAGATAATATTAACCACCGTTTTGATAGAGCCGCAACGACTGAGCACTTCTATAGTTTTGGGGGCAGTTACCAATTAAAAGATTACCGTTTGCGAGCTTATCATGCTGAACTTAAAGATATTTACCAACAACAGTTTTTAGGATTTAACGGAAAACAGGCTTTAAACGAACAACTTAATTTTCTAAGTGATGTACGTTTTTTTAATAGTACTGAAACTGGAAGCAAACAAATCGGAGAGGTTGATAACCGTCATATGAGTGGTTTATTTGGTTTGAATTATCACAATCATACGATTTCTTTGGGATATATGCAGTCGTTTGGTTCGACCGGATTGCCATTTTTGTCGGGAACCGAAAGTCCTGCTGTGCTTGATTTTATGAGTTCGGATTATTCCAACAAGGATGAAAAAGTCTATTCAGTTCGTTATGAGTATGACTTTAAAAATGCACAGTTAGGTGATCTGCCCTTAAATGGACTTCGCTTTATGACCCGATATGCGAAAGGGCAAGATATTGATTTGCTCCAATATGGAGATCAACGTTTTAAAGAGGAATCAATTGAGTTCGATCTTGGGTATAAAATCCCCGAAGGAAAATTACAGGGTTTGGGAATGCGTGCACGTTTCTCTCACTATCGTAACGATATGCCGATGAATATGACTTTTCACTCAGCTAACGAAACACGTTTCAATATTGATTATAGTTTCAAGTTCTGATTGGTACGCTCAGCGGGACTCGAACCCACGTCGGTCGCTTAGGAGGCAACTGCTTTATCCAGTTAAGCTATGAGCGCATAGTGCAATGATTATAAACAAAAAAGTGATTGCCGAAGCAATCACTTTTGATCAAACCGACCAATTGCCTTATTTGCCTTTAAGATTTAGTGCTTTATAAAGAACAAACATCAATACAATCCAGATTGGGATCATCAACACAGATTCTTTAAAGCCTTGCTGCCACATGATATAGAGAACTACAGCAATAAATGCTAAAACTAGATAGTTACTAAAAGGTGACCAAAGCGCAGGGAAGCTGGTTTTTAGGTCTTTCTGTTTTACCATCGCCTTAAACTTCAAGTGCGTTAAGCTAATCATTGCCCAGTTTAAAACTAAAGCGCCGACAACGACATACATCAAATGGCCAAGTGCTTCTTCTGGCACAAAGTAGTTCAAGAGTACGCAGCCAAAGATCAATAACGCAGAGAGTAAAACAGCAGGGATTGGTACGCCTTGTTTGTTGGTTTTGGCAAATACCTTCGGTGCATTACCTTGTTGAGCTAAACCAAACAACATACGGCTATTGGCATACATACCACTGTTATAAACCGAGAGTGCTGCTGTTAAAATAATAAAATTCAATAAATGAGCAGCCCAGCCGATCCCCATCTGACTAAAAATCATTACAAATGGGCTTTTATCCAAACCACCTAAGTCAAGCTGATTCCACGGTACAAGCGATAGTAAAATCGTTAATGAACCGATATAGAAAATCAGGATACGAAACACGACTTGGTTAATGGCTTTCGGAATTGTTTTCTTTGGATCTTTCGCTTCAGCCGCCGCCATTCCGATCAGTTCAATACCACCAAAAGCGAACATCAGGAAAGCCAACATGAAGAATAAGCCTTCAAAACCATTTGGGAAGAAGCCGCCATGGGTCCAAAGATTACTAAATGAAGCGGTTGAATTTGCATCAGCAGTCGCAATCAAGAACAAACCAAAAAGAATCATGGCAATTACTGCGGTGACTTTGATGATTGCTAACCAAAATTCTGACTCGCCGTAGAATTTGACATTGGTTAAGTTGACTGCGGTGATGACCACAAAGAAAAATAAGACGGAAGCCCAAGCTGGAATATGAGGCCACCAGTAACTAATGTATTTTGCGACAGCGGTGAGTTCCGCCATGGCAACTAAAATATAAAGGACCCAATAGTTCCAACCAGACAAAAAGCCTGGAAATTTACCCCAATATTGATATGCAAAATGACTAAATGAACCTGCAACTGGTTCTTCGACGATCATTTCACCGAGTTGACGCATGATTAGAAAAGCAATCAAACCGCCAATCGCATAACCTAAAATAATAGATGGTCCAGCAGACTGGATCACTTGTGCAGAACCTAAAAATAACCCCGTACCAATTGCCCCACCCATTGCGATGAGTTGGATATGACGGTTTTTTAGTCCACGCTGAAGTTGAGAGGAATCGTTGTTCAAAGGACTGAGCTCGACGAGGAATAAGTGGATTATTCTAATAGATTGAAAGATTTTCGCCTAGTAAAAGTACAGCAAGGCTATGACTGGAAAGTAGTTTGGAAAAATATTTTAAAATCATATATTTGAATTGACGGTAAAATGGTGGGAGAAGAATATTTGAGCAACCAAACCACTGTTTTGCTGTTTAGATCACATTTTTTTATTTTGTTGCCATTGTTAAATTATCTCAATATGCAGAATATACAGAGTAGATTTTAACCCTGACCTTAGACTTAGAAAAATAGGGTATATCGCTATACCGTAGTTTTAGATGCAACATTTTGTACCAAGAACATGATAAAAGGATGAAATTAACATGAGTTCAGTTCCACAGATTAAAGTCCCAGCAACCTATATGCGTGGTGGTACAAGCAAAGGTGTGTTTTTCAAATTGGATGATTTACCAGAAGCGGCACAAGTCGCTGGTAAAGCACGTGATTTACTGCTTTTACGTGTTATTGGTAGCCCAGATCCATATGGCAAACAAATTGATGGGATGGGTGGAGCAACTTCGAGTACCAGTAAAACGGTGATTTTGGCAAAAAGTTCAGAGCCAAACCATGATGTGGATTATTTATTTGGGCAAGTCTCCATTGATCAACCTTTCGTAGATTGGAGTGGTAACTGTGGCAATCTCACTGCTGCCGTGGGGTCATTTGCGATTTCAAATGGTTTGGTCGAAGCAGATCGTATTCCTGAAAATGGGATATGTACGGTACGTATTTGGCAGAAAAATATCCAAAAAACCATTATTGCGCATGTACCTATCACCAATGGCCAAGTGCAGGAAACAGGTGATTTTGAGCTAGATGGCGTGACTTTCCCCGCAGCAGAGGTTCAAATTGAATTTTTAGACCCTGCTGATGATGGTGAAGAAGGTGGCGATATGTTCCCTACAGGAAATGTCGTTGATCAACTCGATGTTCCTGAGGTTGGGACTTTTCCAGCGACATTCATTAATGCAGGTATTCCAACGATATTTCTGAATGCAGAAGATATTGGTTATCAAGGTACAGAGTTACAAGATCATATCAATGGAGATGCCGCTGCATTGGCTCGTTTTGAAAAGATTCGTGCTTATGGTGCAGTTCAAATGGGGCTGTTTAAAGATATTTCTGAAGCTGCATCACGTCAGCACACCCCGAAGATTGCTTTCGTCTCTCAACCTAAAACCTATCCATCTTCAAGCGGTAAAACTGTTGAAGCAGCTGACGTTGATTTACTGGTTCGTGCGCTTTCTATGGGTAAATTACATCATGCCATGATGGGAACTGCGGCTGTTGCAATTGGTACTGCGGCTGCGATTCCAGGTACTTTGGTCAATTTGGCTGCTGGTGGTACTGAGCGAGAAGCGGTTCGCTTTGGCCATCCATCAGGCACGCTTCGTGTTGGCGCTCAGGCTGAATTTATCAATGGAAAATGGGCTGTGAAAAAAGCCATTATGAGCCGTAGTGCGCGTGTGTTAATGGAAGGTTGGGTACGTGTACCTGGTGATACGTTCTAAATTCATTGCGTGATGTTAGATAAAGTCTCCATTTTCGGGGACTTTATTATTTTGATTTGATTAAAAATTCAAACACAATTTAGGATCATAAATAATGTTATGATATCGCCATTCTGACAGGCTAAAGTGTCTTGTCATTTTATTCTTCCATTCAGATTTCCCGAGGCAATTGTGTCATCTATTTCTCAAGTTAATGCGGATGTTTTAAAACAAGCTCAACAACGTATTCAACAAGATTTATTGACCGCATTGGCTGCGTTTTCAATTCCAGAACCTTTAAAAGCAGCAGTTCACCACACCGTGATGTTGGGTGGAAAGCGTGTTCGTCCTGCTTTGTGCTATGCAACTGCTTCATTACAACCCAACCCTAATTTTGCCGCTGCTCGTCGTGCGGCTGTTGCAGTAGAACTGATTCATTGTTATTCATTGGCACACGATGATTTGCCATGTATGGATAATGATCTATTGCGCCGTGGACAACCAACTTGTCATGTCGCTTTTGGCGAAGATACTGCTTTGTTGGCGGGTGATATTTTACAATCGATGGCATTTGAGATTTTGGGCAGTCGTTTGTTCGATGAGCAAGGACAGGGAACAGATGCAGCGATTGTGCTTAAACAAGTTCAGATTTTAGCAACAGCCAGCTCAAAAATGGTTTGCGGACAGGTTTTAGATATCCAAGCTGAAGCTCGAATGGTCGATCAAGCTGAATTGGAAAATATTCATCGCAATAAAACTGGGGCGTTGATTCAGGCTGCAATTATGATGGGTGCAGTGACGATTTTTGCAGGGACGGATCAGGCGATTCCTAAATTACGTCAGTTTGGACAGGCCGTTGGTCTGGCTTTCCAAGTGCAAGACGATATTTTGGATATTACCGCAAGCACAGAAACTTTAGGTAAAACGGCGGGTAAAGATGAGCAGGTTCAAAAATCGACTTATCCTGCGCTTATGGGATTAGAACAAGCCCAAGCTTATGCTCAAACTTTGCATGATCAAGCTTTTGAGGCCTTAGCACACTTTGGTGATCAAGCTCGGGAGTTGTTGGAGATTTCACATTTCCTGCTTGCACGAAAAAGCTAATTTTTTGTCATTTTAATGATCTTGCCGATTGGGATAAATTCATCGAGGAGCATCTCATGAATGGAGAGCAGTTACATCAAGAGGCACTAGAGATTGCAGCACAACTTCCTTTTGCCCAGCCTTTCGGACCTGATTATGAAGTTTTTAAGATTCTAGGTAAAATCTTCTTGCTCACGGCTGAAGTGAATGGTGTCAAAATGGTCAATGTAAAATGTGATCCATATAAGATTCTAGAATACCAAGAATTATATTCTTTTATTAAACTTGGCTATCACATGAATAAAAAACACTGGATTTCTATTGTTGCAAACGATTTACTCAGCTACGACTTACTAACCGATTTGATTCATGATTCTTATACGCTCGTCGTGAAAAAGCTTCCACTCAAAGATCAAAAACGTTTGAAGGCCCAATAAAAAAACAGCCCGTAGGCTGTTTTTGAGGATATCGGTAGAGACAAGTTTAGTGTTTACCCATCAATCCACGAATCGTATTCAAGACGTCAGCAGGCAATACCACTGTTTTGGCATTGCTTGATTTAGCTAACTCTTGCATTGCTTTCACATATTGTTCACCAAGCAAGTAAGCGACAGGCGTTTCTTTGTCGCCAACAGCACTGGTGACCATTTCAATGGCACGTTTTGATGCTTCAGCAAGAACAACTTGTGCTTCTGCGTCACGACGAGATGCTTCTAAACGACCGTCCGCTTCTAAGATCGCCGCTTGTTTCTCACCATCAGCTTTGGTTACGGTTGCACGACGTTGACGTTCAGCAGCTGCTTGAGCTTCCATTGCAGATTGCATGGTATGTGATGGTTGAATATCTTGGATCTCAACAGTTTTAAGGGTAATTCCCCAATCTGCAATATCATCAGAAATGGCTGCTTTAAGTTTTGCCTTGATCTGATCACGAGAAGACAAAGCATCATCTAAAGCCATTTCACCAGCGATTGAACGAAGTGAAGTTTGAACCATGTTCTGAATCGCCCAAGTATAGTTCTCAATACCATAGACTGCTTTTTCAGGTGTTGTAATATTGATATATGCCACAGCATTCATCACTAAAACAGCATTGTCACGAGTAATCACTTCTTGCGACGGAATATCCAAAACAATATCTTTGGTGGTGATTTTATAAGCGACTTCGTCAATATAAGGAATAACGAAATTTAGACCAGGACGTAAAGTGGTATGGTATTTACCCAATCGTTGAACAATCCATTTGTAACCTTGAGGAACGAGACGTACCCCTTTGAAAATGGTTGTCGCAACAAATGCTAAAAACGCAATGACAACTATAGTACCGACAGACATTTGAAACCCTCTTTTTTGTTTATGAAATGCAGTGTGGTTGGACGACTAAATCATTGCCCAAAATATCAATTACTCGAACACGATCACCCACTTTGACTGGCGTTGTACAGCGACAATGCCATTCATCAGAACCCAATACAGGGAGTGAAAAGCGGACTAAAATTTGTTCGTGCTCAAGCCCAGTTTGGATGACCATCCCAACTTGCCCGATAGTTGCTTCACGAGATAGTCCTGCTTTGGTTTTATCTATTGAAAGTGGCTTGATAAATTTGAACCAAAGAATGGTACATAAAATAGATAAAATGCCCCAAGTAATGACCTGCGTTGGAAAGCCCATCATCGGGAAAAGCCACAATAAAATGCAGACCATGACTGCTGCGATGCCGAACCATAAAGCGGCGAATGCAGGTATGATCAATTCTGAAAGAATCAGTAAAATCCCTAATACAAACCAGTGCCAAGGTTCAACTACAAACTCCATAGATTTGCTCGCATTATTAAAGTATTGGAGGTGAATAAATATTCACCTCCAATACTCTAGCAGATCATTATCTTTATGAATATAAAAAGATTGTTTTTTTAGAATTTAGGCGCTGGAGCAGGCTTTAATGCAGCAGGTGACTTCTTAAAAGCAGTGATTGCATTTTGAATGGCGACGATCTTCGCTTGAGCGGCTTTCTCGCCTTCTAGGATGGCTTGATTACTCGATTTGAGATCAAGCACGCCTAAATGTCCTACTTTGGGTTGAATGACCACAGTCGCTTGTCTGAGTTCTTCATTAATACTGTGTTGCCCCATAATATTAATGGTCTGATCTAACAGCCCCCACATGCTCAAAGGCTTATCACCCGTTGGGCGAGCAGAAATATCGACTGCAATCACAATATCAGCCCCCATATCTTTTGCTGTTTTAACAGGGATTGGACTGACTAAACCACCGTCAACATATTTCGTATTCCCGATGAGCGCAGGTACAAATACGTTTGGAATACTACAAGAGGCACGTACAGCCTGACCCGCATTGCCTTTGATAAATTCGGCTTTTTTACCATTATCTAAGCGTGTTGCAACGGCTGCGAAACGGATTGGAAATTTCTCAATCGGTTTGTTGCCAATTTGCGCGTTGACGTAATTCTGTAGTTTTTGACCCAGAACGAATCCTTGGCTATTAAGGGTTAAGTCGCGGATATCAGACTCTTGCAGTTTGAGTGCAAGATTTTGCATTTGATAAGGCGTTTGTCCACTGGCATAAATACTGCCAACAAAGCTACCTGCACTGGTTCCCGTCACAATTTTGGGTTTAATTCCATGTGACTCCAGTACTTTAATTACACCTATATGGGCAAAGCCTTTCGCACCACCACCGCCCAAGGCAATCGCAATGACAGGCTCACGCGCTTGAATCGTTGGAGTAGGGACAGTTTTTTTTGCAGTGGGATCACAGCCAAATAATGTGAAGCTAACAAGTGCCAAACAAGACAGTCGAGCAATATTCATATCGAGTGTAGATAAATTAACCAATTGGAAGGGCACATCAGATCAGATTTGCCCTTTTTTTTCTAGTTTTTTTTCACAAGTTTTTGTAATGGCTCGGCCAGCCATTCTGGATTCTTTGGAGAGAAGTGACCTACATAGTGTTGCATGATCTGCTCAAGATCTTGCTGATAATGTCCTGTTGGTGTGAAAGCACCTAAGCTATAAATAGTTTTGTGATCATAATCAAAGGCAAACATGACGATCGGGATACTAGCCGCATGTGCAATATGATAAAAACCACTTTTCATTTTCTCCGCTTTTTTTCGTGTACCTTCAGGCGCCATCCCGACCCATATTCTGTCGTATTGTTGAATAGTCGCAACCACTTGTTCGGTCAGACCGTGGGCAGTGTCACGATGTACAGGCACTAGTCCAGCCCATTTGAGAAAAGCTTTAAAGGGCGGTTTAAATAAAGTATCTTTGCCTAAAACAGTGACTTTTAAACCTAGACCGCCGATGGCTAGAAAACCATACCATCCATCAATATTCGAGGTATGAGGTGAGATAATTGCAACGGCTTTGGGTAGATTGGGGATTTCGCCTATGATCTTCCAGCCTTGGCGAAGAAAAAGTTTTTTACATAAAGCGCGACTAGACGCGGTTCCGCGTTGTGGAACGAGTGGCGGTAAATCAGGAAAATGTTGTGGCATAAATGAAGATATATAATGACAACTTATTTTATGTTAAACGCTGATTAAATCGGCTGCATTGGCAAAAAATAAGATTTTATTGTCACTATGCTGGAAGAATTAGATACTTAGGCGCGCTGATTGAACTCTAAAGGAATGCAAATAATGCCGAATATGCGGCAGGTTTATGTCCTGTTATTTTCTTTATATTGGGCACAGGGATTACCTGTTGGCTTTATGACGCATGCTTTGCCTGTGATTTTAAGAGCACAAGGGGTGTCATTGGCACATATTGGCGGTTTTGGTCTGTTGATGTTGCCTTGGGCGATTAAAATTTTTTGGGCACCCTTTGTTGATCGAATCGGATTGTCGCGCTTAGGGCAGTACCGCAGTTGGATCATCCCAACGCAATTATGCAGTGTGATTATCCTAATTATCCTTTCATTTTTCCCGATCCAAAGCTTGGATCAACCGAGTTATTTACTCATTTTCTTTGCATTACTCTTTCTAATGAATCTAACGGGTGCAACCCAAGATATTGCAACAGATGCGTTGGCTGTAAATTTACTAAAAAGTGATCAGCAACATTGGGGCAACACTTTTCAAGTGATCGGTTCGCGACTTGGTTTTATTGTGGGTGGTGGGGCCGTGCTTTGGGGCTTAGACTGGCTACACTGGCAAGCGACTTTTTTGACATTGGCTGGATTGGTTTTTTTGAATACGCTGCCTGTTTTGTTTTTTCAAGAACCAATACATTCCAGCAAACAAAATAACCCTGATGCAGTTGCAACTTCGGTTATTCAAGCCATTAAAAACTATTTGAATTATTTTAAATCATCCGCAGAGTTAAAAGCATGGTTGATTATTTTAGTGAGCTTTAAAGTTGCAGATGGTTTATCTGGGCCATTATTAAAACCCTTAATGGTTGATATGGGTTTAAGCTTTTCGCAGATTGGGGTTTACATCACCATGTTTGGTGCTGTTGCGGCACTCATCGGAGCAGGGCTTGCAGGTGTATTACTTCGATCTGTTTCCAGACCCTCAGCCTTGATTTTTTTCTCAGTTTTAAAAATCAGTAGTTTAATCGGTTATGTGTTTTTAGCATTTGCCTATGAACAGCAATATCAGCTTAGCCCCGTGTGGTTATATGCAGTCAATGCATTTGAAGATGCCTGTTCTGCGATGTTGCTGGTGGTGATGTTGACTTTGATTATGCAATACAGTCGCAAAGCATTTGCAGGAACAGATTTTACTTTTCAGGTGTCGATTATGGCGACAGTAAGCGGTTCACTGTACATGGTCAGTGGTGTACTGGGGGATTTATTTGGTTATTATCATTATTTGATTATTATTGTGATTGTTGGTGTATTTACATTAATGCCGATTTACTTGTGGAAAAAAATAGTTTTACATAAGAATAATCATAAGTGTTTGAAATAAAATATTTTAATGTTAGAGGTAACTCATTTTTATATTTTGGATATGCTTTTTAAGCATGCTGTGAAGTGTATGTTTTAGCCATTTAAATACAAGTTTAATTAGGGTCTGTTGACATTTCAGCCATGCATTGCGTTATAGGCAAAAACGACTCAAACAAGGCATGAAACGCAGGCAATGGCGATCCCCTTGTCAAGTTTCGTAACGAAGTTTGGGGAAGTTTTAGCCATAACCCTATGGGACAGGGACATTTTTTGCTGTTACTACGTTATGTCTTTCTCATTTAGAATGACTAAATTTCGAAAAACATGCCTTGTACCATCTAAAAAATGTCCACTGTCGCAAGCATCTGTGAAATGTCAACAGACCCTACACATAACTTATGTGAATTAGGAATAAAAAAACAAAAGGAGTAGTGTAGCTACAATTAGTAAAATCATGTGAATAGCTAAGTAAATTTACAAGACCTCATCGCCCTTGGGTATTAGCCTAAAGTCTAAATAAGAATAATGAAATAATTTTTTAATCGTTCTGTAAGATAAAGGTGCTGTGTAGGATTTGTTACTCAAAGAAGTAAGGGTAGAAACTTAGTAACCAAATCCATGCAACTCAATACTTTGGAAGACAGTTGGTTTTTCGGTTCTTAGGAATAGTGCAGATCAACTTAGCATGGATAGGCAATATAAAATATAGATTAGGAGTTTTTGATGGAACTATTTTTTAATGGTAAATCATTTGTAATTAAAGGCTTAGCGCTTACGGTCACCGCTTTGATGATGAGTGGAGCACATGCGGCAGCTTCGGATAAAGAAGAAATTCAAAAGCTTCGTCAAGAAGTTGAAGCATTAAAAGCTTTAGTTCAAGAACAACGACAAGTGCAGCAACAGCAGCAACAAGTACAGCAACAACAGCAAGTACAGTTAGCTGAAGTTAAAACACAACCTCAAGCAACTGCACCCGTTTCTCCATTAGCTTCGTTAAAATCTAAGACAGGTGCTGATGTGAGCCTATATGGTTTTGTTCGGGGAGATGCGAACTATATAATTGAAGGTGCAGACGATGATTTTAATGCTGTAAGTAAGTCAACTGGCGAAACGAAAGATAAATTACGAGCCACAGCCAAAACAACGCGTCTTGGTTTAGATTTTACCACGCCAGTTGGTGATGCGAAGGTTGGGGGGAAGGTTGAAGTAGACTTCGCGGGCACCAATGAAGCATTACGTATCCGCCATGCATACTTAACTTATAACAACTGGCTTTTTGGTCAAACGACTTCTAACTTCTTGTCGAGCCACGCACCTGAAATGATTGACTTCTCCACCAACATTGGTGGTGGTACAAAGCGTCTTCCGCAAGTACGTTATAACTACAAATTGAGCCCGACTACACAATTACTTGTTTCAGCAGAAGAAGGCGATAGCTCTGGTATAACTACAATCGCCAAGAAAGATGCAGGGGGTAATACTACATTTGTAGATACAGATGATAGCGTCAAATACAGTTTACCAGTATTCACTGCCAAATTAATCCAAGGCTATGCAGAAGGCAAAGGTTCTGCCTCAGCTCGAGCTTTAGTCGAAAACTATAAGTCAGAAACGACAGGTGGAGATAAAACAGGTTGGGGGGTTGCTGTAGGTACAGATTTTAAAGTCTCTGATCCTTTAAAACTTTTTGCTGATGCTTCTTATGTTGTAGGTAATAGTAGTTATTTATATGGTAGTAACAAAGCCTATAAAGTAGTGAATAATGATATTGAGCAGAATGAAGTAATCGCAGTGCAGGTAGGTGGAACCTATAAGATTTTACCAAACTTGCGTTCGACTTTAGCATACGGTGCTCATTTCGCCGATGATGGTACAGACTATGCCAAAGCCAATGCTACCGCCAATGAAAAAGTCCAACAAGCTTGGATCAACTTTATCTATACGCCAGTAAAACCTATTGATATGGGGGTAGAGTATATCAATGGTAAACGTGAAACTTTCGATGGCAAGTCTTATAAAGATAATCGTGTTGGCTTGATGGCTAAATACAGCTTCTAAAATTTATCAAAACTTAAGTTATAAAAAGTCGAGGTTAACGTTAACCTCGACTTTTTTGTTTATATGAATAGCCACCAGTTTCGTAGAGAGCTTTAAGTCATTTTTAAGTTTCTTAAATTATATTTAAACAGCTCAGAAATCGAATTTTACAATGTGATGCCGCCACAGGAAATCAAGACCAAGACTATCTCACTATTTGCATTCAATCTGATGCTTGCAATTTGGTTAGGTGTTTTTTTGAATATTGTATTCTATGAAAAAATACAGGCACTAACGCCATATACTGGGTTCAAGTCAGGATTGTTCATCACTGCTTCGGTGATTGTGGTTGCAGCCGCATATTACTTTATTTTGCAGATTTTCAGTTGGACATGGACGGCTAAGCCGCTTGCGATTGTATTGGTGGTGATGGGTGGCTTTGCCTCCTATGTAGTGACGAGTTTAGGGGTGTTGATCACGCCAGACCAAATCCAGAATTTGATGCAAACCGATATCGCAGAAGTGCGTGATATATGGTCTTGGGATTTGGTGATATGGGGCTTAGGCATAGTGGTATTGCCCACTATTGTGATTTTATCCGTGACATTGAAGTCAGAATCGTTTTTTCAACACATCTGGAAAAAAGCAGTTTCTCTTGTACTTTCGTTGCTATTGATTACGGGTTTACTGTTTATCTTTTATGTCGATTTTTCAGCGATCTTTCGTGAAAATCGTGATTTGAAAGAAATGATTTCACCACAAAATCTGATCGCATCTGTTGCATCGTATTATAAGCACAAAGCACCGAAACAGAATTTAGCGTTGCTAAGCTATGGTGAAGACGCGAATATGCAGGCAAAGAGTGTATCAACATTGCCGAAATTGATGGTGTTGGTCGTGGGTGAGACTGCACGCGCCGAAAGCTTTTCCTTGAATGGTTATGAAAAAGAGACCAATCCAAAACTCTCCAAGCAAGATATTCTAAACTTTTCTCAAGTCAGTTCATGCGGTACAGCCACCGCAGTCTCCGTTCCATGTATGTTTTCAGGCATGCCAAGAAAAGCCTATGATGAACAGCTTGCGAGTCACCGCGAAGGCTTATTGGATATAGCAAAGCGCGCAGGTTATCAAGTCACTTGGATTGATAATAATTCTGGCTGTAAAGGGGCATGTGATCGTGTTGAACAGTTTAAAATCCCTGAATCTTTACAACAGAAGTGGTGTAATGAGGGTGAATGTCTAGATGATATTCTCGTTGATAGCCTTGGTGTTTATTTAGCTGAACTTGATCAAAAGGACAAGCGACCGCGATTAATCGTACTCCATCAAATCGGCAGCCATGGGCCAGCCTATTACAGACGTGTTCCGTCACAATTTAAAGTGTTTAACCCAACCTGTGAAACCAATGCCATTCAAGGGTGTACACGAGAACAATTGATTAACAGTTATGACAACAGTTTGCTTTATACCGATCATATTTTAGATGTTTTAATTAAAACACTAAAAAGTACAACGCAATATCAAACAGCTTTATGGTATTTATCAGATCATGGTGAGTCAACGGGTGAAAGCGGTATGTATCTACATGGTGCGCCTTATGCGATTGCACCCACCCAACAAACGCATATCCCGATGTTGATGTGGTTTTCTGACGCATGGAAACAACACCCAAAAAAACAAGTACAGTGTCTCGCTCAGCAAGCCAAAGATGAGCTTAGCCAAGATAATTTATTTCCAACCATGCTGAGCTTGTTGGATATTAAAAGTAAGATAATTAACCCTAAAAATGACATGTTAGATACATGTTTGAATCCATAAGGTGAGATGAAATCATGACCAAAATCTTGATGATAGAAGATGATTTTATGATTGCAGAGTCAACTTTGACGCTATTGCAATATCATCAGTTTGATGTGGAGTGGGTCAACAATGGCGTAGATGGCTTGGCTTTATTGAGCAAACATGCTTTTGATTTGGTGTTATTGGATTTAGGTTTGCCTTTGATGGATGGGATGCAGATTCTTAAACAACTTCGTCAGCGTACTTCGATTCCAGTATTAATTATTTCAGCACGAGATCAATTGCAAAACCGTGTGGATGGTTTGAATCAAGGTGCAGATGATTATTTGGTTAAACCTTATGAGTTCGATGAGTTGCTGGCAAGGATTCATGCATTATTGCGGAGAGGGCATTCGGATACTGCTCAGCTAAAAAATCAGTCGCAGCTACTCAAATGTGGTGAGTTGGTACTCGATGTGGAACAACATTTGGCGACCTTTAAGGGGCAACAAATCGAGTTGTCTAATCGTGAATGGGCGATTCTAATCCCGATGGTCACACATCCCAATAAAATCTTCTCTAAAGTAAATCTTGAAGATAAGTTATATGATTTTGATAGTGAAGTGACCAGTAATACCATTGAGGTTTATGTACATCATTTGCGTGCCAAGCTGGGCAAAGATTTTATTCGCACCATACGTGGCTTGGGTTATCGTTTGGGGCAAGCATAAACGTGATGAAAAAGGCTAAGCATTATTCGCTCAAGAAAAGACTGATCTGGGGAACCTCGATTTTCAGTCTATTGTTGGGTTGTGTATTGATTTTAGCCGCCTACAAAATTTCGTTGCATGAAGTCGATAAGATTTTAGATACGCAAATGCAGTATATGGCAGAGCAATCCGCAACTCGTCCAGTGCCAAGTATGGCGAGTCGTATCGAATCGCACGAAATCTATTATTATCATAAAGAAGCGCTACTTGTTGATATTTGGGCATATCAAGATCACAACCATTTATCTGATCCAAGTCAGTTATTGCTTCCGCCAGTCAAACAAGCTGGTTTTTATAGTCAGCAGACCAATCAAGGAAACTGGCGCGTTTATGTGATTCCACTTAAACACTATCAGATTCAAGTCAGTCAACGTGAAAGTGTACGCCAAACCTTTGCGTGGGAGTTGGCGGGCAGCATGTTTATGCCATATTTGCTGTTATTGCCGATTGCGATCTTGGTTTTGGCTTTTATTATTAGTTTGAACTTAAAGCCTTTGGATGATTTTAAGACAGAACTGACTCAGCGTGATTCGGATGGACTAGCACCGATTAATAGTGATCATTATCCTCAAGAGCTTATGCCGACGATTGAAGAAATGAATCGTTTATTTGAGCGGATTCAACATGCTCAAACTGAGCAGAAACAATTTATTGCGGATGCCGCACATGAGCTGAGAACCCCTGTAACTGCATTGAATTTACAAACGCGAATTTTGATTAAGCAGTTTCCTGAACATGATGCCTTACAAAATTTAAGTAAAGGTTTAGCGCGAATCCAACATTTGGTCACACAGCTTTTAGCACTGGCGAAACAAGACGTGGCTCTGAGTTTGATTGAGCCGAATACACAATTTCGCTTAAATGATGTCGCGCTCAACTGTGTTGAGCAATTGGTCAATTTAGCGATGCAAAAAGAAATCGATTTAGGTTTTGTACGCAATGAATTGATTGAAATGCAGAGTCTTGAATCAACAGTACATTCGATTATTTTTAATTTGATCGACAATGCGATTAAGTACACGCCTAATCAGGGCATTATTAATATTTCGGTTTTTAGTGATACGGATGACTTTGCTTATATCCAAATCGAAGACAGTGGTGCTGGGATTGAGCCAGAAAAATACGATGAAGTATTGAAACGCTTTTATCGGATCCACCATCATTTAGAAGTGGGGAGTGGCCTTGGACTTTCGATTGTCGATAAGGCGACTCAACGCTTAGGTGGCATTTTGACGTTATCGAAAAGCCTTGATTTGGGTGGTTTATCGGTATTGGTTAAATTACCAAAGAAACTAGAATTGTATGAAATAAGCACAAAACTTGATGCTAGAAAATAAATAAAGTCTTTTTTTAGCTCGTTGTGGATTCGGCGTGATCTCTTAAATAACGTAGAAATAACACACACTTTTGAATACGCTTTCCATCATTACCCACTTTACTGACTTTGAAGCGCAATACCCAATTTAAGCGTTTGCCGACCTTACAGATATCTTTATAGACTTGTGGTTCAGTCTGCAAAGCGTTATGAAAAATTTGGCTCGCTTCAGTTAATTTTTCAAACTCAAAATGATAAGCAGTTGAAAAAATAAACAGCAACCAGTCTCGAACAAAACAATCATGTAGGCTAAGTACATCAAGTGGGTCTGTTTCAAAATCAATAAAACTAAACTGATTTTGTTTATCCACTAGAATATTACGAGCAAAAGCTTCACTTAAATATCCATCCTTCAAATGCAGAGTTTGGATAGCTTGGATGGCTTGAGTAAATAATAAAAACTGTGCTTCATGATTGCTTTTAAGACTAGCTAAGGTTTGGTCAAGCTGTTGAACCTTGCTTTGATGTTGCGAGCCAATATCTTCTAATAAAATCCCTTTTTCAGATAGTGCTAAAACATTCGGGGTAGAAATCCCGAGTGTTTTGAGTTGTTGGATACGTTTATATTCACATTGAATCGCAGCAGCCCCACCTTGATTGGGTACAGGGATCATGGCACCAAGGTTAAATATTTTGGCTAACCATTTTAAAGGAGTATATAACCACAACCCATGACGTTCAGACGCTTTCTTTAACCAGACTTTACCCGTGCTTAATTCGTATGCTTGGATCGAATCTTGTTGAGTGATAACAGTGGTTTCTAAGAATTTTTGAAAGTCATCCATTAGCAGCAATCTATTCCTAAGTCATCATATCCATTTCAATCAGGAGTCACTTTATCATATTGTGGTTCATTTACGGAATTGAAAATACATCTAGTGATGTGATTGATCAGAAGATAAATCATTTAATCTTATTTCAGCATAAAGCAGCCCAAAGAGGCTGCTTTATTAGCGGTTGGTATTTTAAAAAATATCAATGCAAAATTTTATCAAGAAACTGTTGAGCACGTTCACCACGTGGGGTGCCAAAGAATTCATCCTTGGAACAGTCTTCCACAATTTTCCCTTGATCCATGAAAATAATGCGATTGGCAACCTGACGAGCAAAGCCCATTTCATGGGTGACACACATCATGGTCATGCCTTCTTTAGCAAGTCCAACCATCACATCAAGCACTTCATTGATCATTTCAGGGTCAAGTGCAGATGTTGGCTCATCAAATAACATGGCAATGGGGTCCATGCATAGGGCGCGGGCAATCGCGACACGTTGTTGCTGACCGCCTGAAAGTTGGGCTGGATATTTGGCGGCTTGTTCACTTAAGCCAACTCGATCTAGATAGGCCAGTCCTTTCTTATTTGCCTCTGCTTCTGAGCGGCCAAGCACCTTGATTTGCGCAATGGTCAGGTTCTCAGTAATACTCAAGTGTGGAAACAGTTCAAAGTGCTGAAATACCATGCCTACACGACTGCGTAATTTGGTCATATCCGTTTTAGGATCATGAATGGGGATGCCATCCACAATAATTTTACCTTGCTGAAAAGGCTCAAGACCATTCACGGTTTTAATCAGTGTTGATTTTCCAGAACCAGACGGACCACACACCACAACCACTTCACCTTGACGGATTTGAGTAGAGCAATCGGTCAGTACCTGAAATTTTTCATACCACTTACTGACATTTTGGAGGTCTATCATTACTTTATTGTCGCTCATACACGTAACCTCCTTTGTAAACGTTTAACTGCGAATGTCGCAATGGCACTGACGGTAAAGTACACCAACCCTGCAAATAAAATATATTGGGTCAGCAAAGCCATTAAGTCTCCACGGACATAGTTTGTTCTGAAAAAGTCCAGCAAACCAATGGCATATACCATGGTGGAATCCTGAAATAGAATAATGGTCTGTTGAAGCAGCAACGGGGTCATTTTCCGAAAAGCTTGAGGAAGAATAATCAGCCGCATAGATTGACCATAACTCATGCCCAATGCTGCCGCTGCTGCGGCCTGACCTTTGGGAATCGACTGAATACCCGCACGCACAATTTCAGAAAAATAGGCGGCTTCAAACAGCATAAACGCCACAATACTGGAAATGAGGGCGGTATCAATGGTCAGATACTTGCCTGTGATCGCGGTATAAATAAACGGAACGGCAAAATAAAACCACATCAGCACCAACAGCAGGGGGATGGAACGGAATAGGTTCACATAGGCCTGAGCAATCAGATTTAGGATTTTAATCGAAGATAGACGCATCAGTGCGAGCAGCGTACCAATGATAATACCGCCAATGGTGGCAATGACCACCACTTTTAAGGTGATGCTGAAACCGTGCCAGAGCGCAGGTCCAGATTGCTGCAAATCATTTAGAAAAGAAGTAAGCCATTCCATACTACTTCCCTCCTGAAATTAAACCAGGAATACGCAGACGTTTTTCCAGTAGGCTCATTGCAGAAATCAGACAGACATTGATGACAATGAAAATCAGGGTGACAAAGGTATAAATTTCGATGGTGTTTTGGGTATATTCACTGATGGTTTTCATCTGCGAAATAATTTCAGCAACCCCAACTAGCGAAGCCACAGAAGTGTTTTTTACGCAGTTGGTTAGTTCTGAACTAAGCGGGGGTAAAATGGTACGGAAAGACTGTGGCAGAATCACATAGCGATACAATTGCACCGTCGAAAAACCCATGGCATAACCAGCATTGATCTGACCTTGGGGTAAGGCTTCAATGCCCGTCCGAACTTGTTCGCAGACACGTGCCGCGGTAAACAAGCCTAGTCCGATACTGGCAGAAATCAATGCTGTGGTATTGGCACCAAGATCACTCATCCACCAGTTTTTAATTGGCGCAGGCAGAAAGTTGGGAACCACATAAAACCAAATAAATAATTGAACGAGTAAAGGAACATTCCTAAACAGAGTGACATAGGCCGTACCTATGGCTCTGGCTGTTTTATTCGGGAGCGTACGCATAATGCCAAGAATGCTGCCAAGAAGCATGGCAATGGTCCATGCCACCACAGCAATAACCACCAGCCATCCCAGACCCGTTATAATCCAGTTCAGGTAAGTGGTATCTCCCACACCTGTAGACTGCCACAAAACTCCCCAGTTCCAGCTATAATTCATAATAACTCCTGAGAAGAAGCGGGAGAACATCCATTGTTCCCCGGTTCCGCAATAATATTTTAGTTATCGAAGATAAATGACTCGATCTCTTTCATAAGTTTTACTCTTCTTTTATTTCTCCCATCGGGAGAAATAAAAGGGATTTATGCAAGAAGTCTACTGATCTCGATCATGCGGATTGCTGATTAACGCTTTCAGTTGATCAGACATCTCAAAATTTAGGTTAATGTTTTTAGGTGGAATCGGTTGCTGGAACCATTTTTCATACATTTGATTGATTTCGCCTGAAGCATAAGTCGCTTTGATTGCGTCATCGACCACCTGTTTAAAGCCTGTATCGCCTTTGCGCAGCATACAGCCATAAATTTCTTGGATAGGTGCGGTACCGACAATATCCCATTTACTTGGATCTTTGGCTTTGGATTTCTCACCAGCAAGTAGAATGTCATCCATCATGAACGCGACAGCACGGCCATTTTGTAACATCAGGAATGACTCAGCATGGTCTTTGGCTGAAATGATTTCACCAATTCCTAATTCTTGTTGATGCTGCCGGATATAGCGCTCAGATGTGGTGCCTGCGGTGGTGACCAGTTTTTTACCTTTTAAATCAGCAAAATCCTTAATTCCTGAATCCTTCGCCGTTAACAGTCTCGAGCCGACCTCAAAGAAACCGATAGAGAAATCGACTTGTTGCTGTCGCTCTTTGTTGTTGGTAGTAGAGCCACATTCCAAATCCACCGTGCCATTCGACACCAACGGAATACGGTTCTGGCTGGTGACGAGGTTATAGCGGATTTTCAGGTCAGGCATGTTGAGTTTTTGCTTAACGGCCTCTACAACTTTAAGCTGTAGATCATGCGCATAACCGACAGGTTGGTTCGGGCTTGCTGCAATGTAGGAAAATGGAATGGACGAATCGCGATAGCCCAGCACGATGGTGCCAGAGCTTTTGATTTTGTTTAAGGTACCTGATGTGGAAGTGTCACCTTCAGTGGCTTTATCACCAGCAGCGGGTGCTTTGTTGTCACTACAAGCACTTAAGCCGAACATTAAAGCGCTTGCGCAAAGCAGAGAGGTCATGGTGCGTTTATGTGTCATGTACAAAACTCCTTTTGTATCGTTATGGACGCATTCGTCATTGTTGCTATTGAGCGGTCAGTTTTTATGAAAATTAATATCTTTTTATATGTATAAAAATACATTCGTTTTCATATTAATAGACTTCAATACGGTTGCTCAAGCGATATTCTTTACGGTTTTGTTACCAGTAACTATTGATGAATTAAGCAATTTTTAAATCTGTGAATTACAGTAAAAATTGCAGGAAATAGAAAGCATAATGTGTGCCATGATTTATATTTTTTCGACAGTACAAAAGATAAGATTAAATTGCAGTGCGTATCGAATGATGATGAGAATCTAGAATAGATATGTTGCTTTCATTGAGACAGCGGAGAGGAAAATAAGTTGAATCAAAAGGTTTTTTTAAGGGCACAAAAAAAGCGGCATTAAGCCGCTTTAAAGTATTGAAAAATTAGAACATTGATTCGTCAGAATTTGCTGAAACTTTATGAATCGAAAGGTCAGCACCACGATATTCATCTTCTGCTGATAAACGGATGCCAATCGTTAGTTTTAATAAACCATAGACGATAAAACCACCAATCAACGCAACGCTAATCCCTAAACCCGTGCCGATCAATTGAGAAATAAAAGAAACACCGCCTAAACCACCAAGTGCTTGTTGACCAAATATTCCTGCTGCAACGGCACCAAAAGCACCACAGACACCATGCAAAGGCCATACCCCGAGTACATCATCGACTTTGAGTTTGTTTTGCGTGTAAGTGAAGAAGTAAACAAAGATTGCACCTGCACATGCACCAATCATCAATGCCCCAATTGGATGCACAATATCAGAGCCTGCACAGATTGCCACCAACCCTGCCAATGGACCATTATGTAAGAAACCAGGGTCATTTCTACCCATAAAGTTGGCTGCCAACGTACCACCAGCCATCGCCATGAGTGAGTTGATGGCCACTAATCCAGAGATAGCTTCGACACGTTGCGCACTCATTACATTAAAGCCGAACCAACCGACGATCAAAATCCATGAACCTAAAGCTAGGAATGGAATCGATGAAGGTGGATGAGCACTGACACGACCATCTTTTTTATAGCGACCATTTCGAGCACCTAATAACAGCACTGCCGCTAGCGCAATCCAACCGCCCATGGCATGTACTACCACCGAGCCAGCAAAGTCATGGAAGGGTGCACCAAATTGGTTTTCTAACCACGTTTGCACACCATAGTTACCATTCCAGATCATGCCTTCAAAGAATGGATAGATCAGGGCGACCAGCAGTAAAGTCGCTAATGCTTGCGAACGCATCTTGGCACGTTCTGCAATTCCACCAGAAACAATCGCTGGAATGGCGGCTGCAAAGGTGAGTAAGAAGAAGCAACGCATCAGGTCATAGCCATGATTGGCTGATAACAGCTCACCTGTTACAAGGAAGTTTTGACCATAGGCAATCCAATAACCAACGAAGAAGTAGGCGATGGCTGAGATACAGAAGTCGGTCAGGATTTTACTGAGTGCATTGACTTGGTTTTTGTGGCGTACTGTGCCTAACTCGAGGAATGCAAATCCTGCGTGCATTGCAAGCACCAATACGGCACCAAGTAATAGAAAAAAGATGTCTACATTTTGCATAACATGCTCGATATAAGTGCTAAATCTAATTTTGATGCAAAATAAATGATCATTTTTTGCACCAAAATGGATTTATCGAATCTAAAGAACTTGAGCCATCTTAAGGAAGCTCATTTTGATGCACTGAGCTATGCAAAAAACGCACCAATATAGATTAATAATTTCAATATTGGTGAAAAGTGGTGCATCTATGAGTAGGTATTAGGTTACTCGCGCTATTTTTAATGAGCCGTGCAACATTGCAACGCTTGAATCAGAATTAGAAGTACGATGTTCTAGGCTTCAAAAAATCATGTTGGGTGTATGAGCAGGAAAAACAGGTTTTAATATGTGAGCAAATCATCTTTAATAAATGGCGTGTTGAGTTCATTGCAAAAACACCAATGAACAGTAGAAATAAAAGCTGAGTAAAGTAATGAATAATATTGTTCTGGCCCTGTTTCCTTTGGTTGCATTCATTGCATCAGGATATATTTTTAAAAAATACCATTTCCTGAGTAAAGAGTTTTGGGCTGGAGCAGAGAAGTTAAATTACTATATTTTATTTCCAGCTTTATTATTCAATACTTTAGCGACCACAAAAATTGATTTGCACAGCTTGAGTAGCGCTGTTGTTGCGATGTTGATCGTGGTGCTGACGGTCACGGCTGTCATGTATGTATTACGAATGTTTTGGGATATTCAGCCCGCGCGTTTTGGTGTGCATGTCCAGAGTATGGTCCGTTTCAATACTTATATTGGTTTAGCATTGGTCGCCTCTCTCTTTCAAAAAGAAGGGATGGCGATTTTGGTGATTTTACTGGCGCTTTGTATTCCATTGGTCAATGTAATTTCAGTGCTGGCTTTAACCACCAAAGAGCAGATGGCGATCAAGCCTGTTTTGATTGCATTGCTGAAAAATCCGTTGATTGTTTCTTGTATTGTGGGTGGGTTGGTCAATGTATCAAACATTCCGATTTGGGATGGACTTTCTAGTTTGATCAAGCTTTTTTCAGCATCGAGTTTGCCGTTAGGTTTGTTATGTGTTGGCGCAGCTTTGCAGTTTATGCAGATCAAAAAAGATATTGTGGTGTTATTAGCTGATACTTTTGCCCGACTCTTGGCTGTACCTGCATTGGCTTTTCTCGTATGTACATGGTTGGGTTTGCCAAGTTTGCAAACTCAAATTTTAGTGGTGTTCTTTGCTCTGCCAACGGCTTCGGCTGCTTATATATTAACAAAGGTGTTGGGCGGAGATAGCCAACTGATGGCCGCCGTAATTAGCTTTCAGACCTTATGTGCTGCCGTGACCTTGCCATTGGTGATTTGGTGGATATCTTAAGCGATGAATACTTTAGTTAGCCACTTTGGGTTCTTTTAAAAATAATATGCTGTTTCATACACAAAGGAAGGTTTACTACCTTCCTCGTTTGATTGTTGCTACACTTTTTCCTTTTCAGGTGGATGAGCATGTCCTTTGATCTCAAAGTCAGCTTACAGCAAGGAGCTGAGC
The DNA here is from genome assembly GCF_031456775.1 of Acinetobacter sp. 3657. Taxonomy (NCBI): domain Bacteria; kingdom Pseudomonadati; phylum Pseudomonadota; class Gammaproteobacteria; order Moraxellales; family Moraxellaceae; genus Acinetobacter; species Acinetobacter sp. 3657. Next base: position 236,853 of record NZ_JAVDVH010000002.1, read on the forward strand.
CGTCTGCACAGCAGAAAAAGCTGAATCGCCTGATTGATAAAATAGAACAGCAAAAAATCAGTCTTGCCACATGGCAGAATGCCCAAGCCGAAATTCAACAGCACACGCGGCAAAAACTGATGCCTGTGTATCATGAACTACATGAGGTGTTATTTCAGCAGTTGGATCAACTTTGGAATCTGTTACACAGCCATGAGTTTTCCAAAGTTGATGTGCAACAACTGGATGAGAAAATTGCCCAACTTGCGCACATGTTGAAACGCTCTCAGATGTTGACTGATGAACAGTTAAAGCTGGTGCAGCAAATCGATAGCTTTTATCAGCAACATGCACAACAATCGATTAAAAAGTCTAAGAAGATGCAGTCAGCCAAGTTTGAGTACAGTGAACGTCCTGATCAAAATCTAGAATTAGAAGATGAATTTGAACAGTATGCTGCGGAACAACAACACGCACGTGAACAAGCCAAACAACTTAGACAACAACAGAAACGTGAACAAGCTGAGCAAATGGCAGTGCAGTCGTTAAAAACCGTGTATTTAAAAATTGCTGCGATGATTCATCCTGACCGAGAACAAGATGAGTCTAAGAAAGAAGGAAAAACTGAGTTATTCCAACAGGCAAGTCAGGCTTATGAACAGCAGGATTTGTTTTATTTGCTGAAGCTCCAGTTACAGCTTGAACAGAATAAGGGGTTAGGGGCGAAAGAATTATCTGCTGAACAATTGAAGTTTTATAAACTGGCTTTGGATGCACAGAGTCAGCAGCTTGAAAGTCAAATTAGCGAGATTTTAGACTCGTTTCAGTTGGTAAAGAAAGTAAAAGTGGAACATGTGCATATAAGTGATGTGTATAAAGCGATTGATGCGGACTGTGCTGAGTTAAAGCAGCAATTGAAATGGGAAAAAGAGCGTTTAAAACATATGAAAAAGTTGAGTGGGGTAGAGATGTTGTTGGGGCATGAGGGGCTTTGATTTTCCCTCACCCCCTTGCGAAGCAGTGCTTCTCATCCCATAGGGAGAGGGAGCTGCAAGTGATTATATACCTGCATAAAATTGATAATGAATGTTCCCTCTCCTTTTAGGAGAGGGCTAGGGAGAGGTAATAATAAAAAATGTAACTAGACCCGCAATTATTAGAATTTGCCAAAAACATGCGAAGCAATGCGACAGATGCAGAAAACCTCATGTGGCAACTGCTTCGTGCTAAACGGTTTATGAATCACAAATTTCATGATTCAGAAAGGCAGAATACAAAAACTGTTGGAAGTCTTGTTTAAATCTATTTCTAATTTATCCGTTGATAGAATTGATAAGGTGATATTGACTTCATAACCTATGGAATGGCTACCATTAGGTTCTAGGTATGATAATTTTAATTTATTATTTTCCATACATATATTAGGTTTGAAATCACTAGATGACGCATTAAAAGGGTAATTTGTCAAAGATAAGTTCTGTAGTGGTATGTCTTTTGAAATTCTGAATTTTAATTCATTCAATATTTGAGGATTATCTATTCCCCAAATAGATAAATGAAAATAATCTATATCATTTTTATTTTTTATAACTCGTACACGAATATTTTTATCACTCCAGTATCCATGTTTTTTTGCAAGAAATAAAAGAAAAACTTCGCAAAAATTACTTATTTTATCTGAATGGCTGATTTCTATAAGTTCATCTCGGACGCCAGAAAAATCCTTAAACCAAGTGCTATTGCCAATAGCATTGCTATCATAATATAAGTAACTGGAAAATTGCAGGGGTAAAATATTAGGTAAATGTTCTAATAATTGATATCTTTCCAATAGTTTTTTGTAATTATTGTATTCGCCATTTTCTTGTTCTAAACAATAGCAATTAATAGCTAGGCATGTTAGTAGGTTGGTATCTAAATAGGATCTAATAATATTGGTGTAACTTTTAACTTGTGGGTCAAGATTTTTATCGAAATATCTATTATTAATAATATGCTCATGTTCATTAATATATTTTAGTATTTGATATAACATTCTAAAAAAATTACTAAAATCTACATGTTGTTCTTTTAGATTGTTCTTAACGATTTCTAGATTGCTTAAGTTTTTATTTTTTTCTAAAAAGTCTTGGCTTTTTTTTGAAAGATTATTTTGGTTTTTAATTTCTACAAGTAATTCAATAAGTTTGAAAATTCTATTTTCTATGTCTGAGATTTCATTTTTCCTGGATTGGTTTAAAAAAGTAAAAACTAAAAGAATTAAACTCAAGAATCCAAAAATTAATCCTAATGTGCCTGCTAAAAAACTACCAAAATAACCTAGGTTAACCACATATTGATCCGCTACATTTAAATTTTTTCCTTTATATTGACCTGCCACATTTAAGTTTTCTACGTTTTTGGGTTTAAAATATTCCATTATATTTGGAATGAGACTTCCAAATTTATCTACGAACAAAAACGAAACTAATATTATTAAAGTAATACATAGTACTAAATATTTAATGAAATCTTTATTTTTATAAAAATTTACTTTAATGATTTTCATTCGTTGTATTTGACCAAAAAATAAAGGAGTAAGTACAAACAATATAACTATTATACAAAACATGATAAAATATAAAGGGCTGAATAATCAACCCTTTATATTACAGATTAAATTATGAACTTTAAAGCTTAAAGCGCTGCAATCTGATCCATATTATGCTTAATTTTCACTAACTGATCAGCAAACTCAGCCAATTTCGCTTTTTCACCTTCAACCACAGCCGCTGGTGCTTTCGCCACAAAACCTTCATTTGCCAATTTTCCAGCGATTTGATCATGTTGCTTTTGAACTTTGTCTAAGTCTTTCTGCAAACGACCCAATTCTGCTTTAGGATCAATCAAGCCTTTCATCGGTACAAATACTGAAGCATGGCTGACAACGCTAGAGCAAGAAAGTGGTGGTTCTTGATCTTTGGTTAAGAATTCAATGCTTTCAACTTTTGCGAGTGCTTTAAACAACGCTTCGATACGAATGATTTGCTCACGCTCAACATCAGAAGTGTTTTGCAATAAAACTGGTAGTAAACGCGCATTACCTAAGCCCATTTCACCACGAATATTACGTACCGCGCCGATCAAACCTTGTAGCCAATGCATGTCTGCTTCAGCCTGTTCGTTTACACGCTCAGGGTTCGCAACAGGGTATTGCGCAAGCATAATACTTTCGCCTGAAATACCGAGTTTCGGTGCAAGTGTTTGCCAGATTTCTTCAGTCAAATACGGCATCAACGGATGTGCAAGACGCAAAGAGGCTTCCATTACTGCAAGGAGTACACGACGAACTTCCGCTTTACGCTCAACAGAGACATTCTCATCGTTCAGAACAGGTTTGGTTAACTCAACATACCAGTCACAATATTCATTCCAAATGAACTCGTAAATTGCTTGCGCAGCCAAATCTAAACGGTAAGTCGCAAAGGCTTGTTGTACCGCAGCTTCTGCTTTTTGCAGACGGCTTACGATCCACTGTTCAGGCAGTTCCCAAAGATCTTGACGAATTTCAGAACTAATTTCTTGGTTTTCACAGTTCATCATCACGAAACGCGTTGCATTCCAGATCTTGTTGGCAAAGTTACGATATCCTTCAACACGCTTCATATCGAACTTAATGTCACGACCTGTATTAGCAAGCGCACAGAATGTGAAACGAACTGCATCCGTACCGTAAGCTTGAATACCCTCTGGGAATTCTTTACGCGTTGATTTTTCAATCTTCGCTGCTTGTTTCGGATTCATTAAACCCGTAGTACGTTTTTGTACGAGGTCTTCAAGGTCGACACCGTCGATCAAATCGAGTGGGTCTAGTACGTTACCCTTAGACTTCGACATTTTCTGACCTTCGCCATCACGGACTAAGCCATGAACGTAAACCGTTTTAAACGGTACTTGTGGCGTACCATCTTCATTCTTCATGAAATGCATCGTAAACATAATCATACGCGCAACCCAGAAGAAGATGATGTCAAAACCAGTCACTAATACATCTGTTGGGTGGAAAGTCTTGAGGAAATAGTTTTCTGCATCTTTCTTGGCATCACCGGTCCAACCTAAAGTTGAGAACGTCCAAAGCGCAGATGAGAACCATGTATCGAGTACATCTTCATCTTGGTTTAATACTACATCAGCAGGGATGTTGTTTTTCGCACGTACTTCAGCTTCGTCACGACCAACATAGATATTGCCTTCAGCATCGTACCAAGCTGGGATACGATGACCCCACCAAAGCTGACGTGAAATACACCAGTCTTGGATATTGTTCATCCACGCCATGTACATGTTGCTGTACTGTTCAGGTACAAATTTAATGTCACCATCTTTCACCGCTTTAATTGCAGGTTCAGCCAATGGCGCAATTTTTACATACCATTGGTCTGTCAATAATGGCTCAACGATCACGCCCGAACGGTCACCGCGAGGTGGTTTCAACGTATAAGGTTGAATTTGGTCTAACCAACCTTCAGCTTCTGCTTGTTCAACCAATTTTTTACGTGCTACAAAGCGCTCTAAACCAATATAGTCCGCAGGAGCAGCAATGGTTTTAGAGATTTGTTCGCCAGCTTTGGCGATGTATTCAAACTCAGCCAACACTTCCGCATTTTTATTGAAGATATTGATGATTGGTAGTTCACAACGCTTACCGACTTCATAGTCATTGAAGTCATGCGCAGGGGTGATTTTTACACAGCCTGTACCGAATTCTTTATCAACATATTCATCTTTAACGATTGGAACTGCACGACCTGTGATTGGCAGGATAATGTTCTGACCCACAAGGTGCGAATAGCGTTCATCATCAAGCGCCACGGCAACCGCAGTATCACCCAATAATGTTTCAGGACGCGTTGTTGCAACCACGATGTGGTCTTTACCATCATGCGTAAGCAGTGATTTGTCTTCAAAGAAATATTTGAAGTGCCATAATGAACCTGCTTCTTCTTTATCAGATTCTACTTCTAGGTCAGAAAGGGCAGTTTGTAACTTAGGATCCCAGTTAACGAGACGTTTACCACGATAAATCAAACCATCTTCATGTAGTTTTACAAACACTTCTTTCACTGCATTGGACAAACCTTCATCCATGGTGAAGCGTTCACGTGACCAATCTACCGAAGAACCTAGACGACGGATTTGACGTGTAATTGTACCGCCTGATTGTTCTTTCCATTCCCAAACTTTTTCGATGAATTTTTCACGACCTAAGTCATGACGGCTAACACCCTGAGCACCCAATTGACGTTCAACCACCATTTGCGTTGCGATACCTGCATGGTCTGTACCTGGTTGCCACAAGGTGTTTTTACCCGACATACGGTTATAACGGGTCAGTGCATCCATGATGGCATTGTTAAAACCATGCCCCATATGCAAGCTACCAGTGACGTTCGGCGGTGGAATCATGATACAGAATGATTCACCTTGACCTGACGGTTTGAAATAACCTTTTTGTTCCCAAGTTTGGTACCATTTTTTCTCGATCTCAGTTGGATCGTAAGTGGTTGCGATATTTTGAGCAGATTGAGCGTCAGTCATAGTACAGAAGATCAAAATAGAATAAAAAATTGTGTCTATTGTAGCAAAAATCTGTCGAATCTGTTGTCATTTCACTGATGCCAAAGCTTATCTCATTAAATAACTTCACAAAGTGGCAACAAGCCGACGAAATGCGTTGGTTTTTTACGAATAAAACGTTAATTTTATGTATATTGGATCACATAATTAAATAATGATGATGCATAAAACAACAAAATAACAATGCTAAAAACTTAAATAAAGGGATGGTTCATATGAGTTATTCAATTCTTTTGAAAATTAACGACGTTACCCATGGGCAGTTTGAGTCGATCCGTCAACAATTAAATGCGGGCAGTAATGAAAGCCAATCCCGTGTTTTGGGGGAGGTGCTTTCCGAGATCGCATGTGACATCGTAGAGCAAGTATTCTCGGTTTTACTGATCCAAAATCGTAAACCATCCCATTTGACCCAACAAAATTCAGCAGAATCAGAAAAAGTTATTCAGCAAATCACGGGTGCCGTACGCAAATATATGCCGTGGTCGATTGCTTTATTTGGCAATGATCGTTTATGTCCTTTTGCCAATTATTTTTCCGATATGATCAAATATCACGATGATCAAGTCTATGTTTCTTATCCGATAGACCCGCAATTGGTACAGCAGGTACATACCTTAGTAGAACAATTAAAACAAAATGAAATCAAGGACATGATGGATGTTTTTCAAACACTGATTCAGATCGTCGATTTGGGTGTGACCAATTTGATTCGAGAGCCGAAGAAATGTCTGAACTTTAATCGGGTGGTGGATAAAACCTTAAGCGGCGTCATCAATATGACCGCACAATTGAGTTATAAGCGTTTAGAGAAAATGGGAACGCAGGTCGACACTGGCGCGGCAACAGCATGTGTGAACCATTTTTTGGCACTTATGCATACAGAACCGAATTAGGTTGTGCTAAAGTCGGTAATGAAGAGCCAAAACGATAGAAAAGATCATTTAATTTGATAAAAGGCTTGTTTTGACAAGTCTTTTTTTTATGGAACTCAAAAATTAAGGTTGTGAGGATGAAGACCGCCGTTTTTTTAAATATTCATGCGGATACATACGCCAGATTTGCCCATATTCGGACACAATTATTGCAAGCAAGCAAAGAAAGTCAGGCAAATGCATTGGGCAGTGTTCTGTCTGAAATGGCTTGTGAAGTGGTTGAACAAGTCTTCATGGTGCTATTAAACGAAAACCAACAGCACTCGAAAACAGGTGAATCTGAAAAAGTCATTCAGCAAATATTAGAGGCGATTCGAAAGTATATGCCTTGGTCGATTTCATTTTTCAGCAATGAGCGTTTAGTCCCTTTGGTAGAATATTTATCGAAAACGCTTTTAATCGAAGATGACAAGATCTACATGACTTATCCTGTAGAGCAACAGCTTGCTCAGCAGGTGATCGCCTCGGGACAGAAACTCGCTGAAGGGGATAGTCGTGAAGTCGCGAATGCATTAAAACGATTGACGGAAGTGATTGATGTCGGTGTTACACACTTAATTCGTGAACCTAAAAAATGCTTAAAGTTCAATTTTGTGGTCGATAAAACCTTAAATGGCGTGATCAATATGACCACGCATCTCGGTTATAAACGTTTAGAAAAGTTAGCTACGCAACTCGATCAGCAAGTGGCGGTAACCTATGTTGATTATTTCCTAAAATTTATGCGTCACCCAGCGGACGGAGGGTAGAAATATGGCAAAGCTTAAAACGCTTGAAAATAAAGTGGTATGGATTACCGGAGCATCTTCTGGTTTAGGCAAAGCCTTGGCACGTGAATGTGCTTTACAAGGTGCACAAGTGGTGTTGACATCACGTCGTTATGACGAGTTAGAAGCTGTTCGAATTGGTTTATTAAAGCCTGAGCAACATATTTCAATTGCCGCTGATATTACCGATGAAGCACAAGTTCGTCATGCTTATGAGCAAGTCTTGGCATGTAAAGGGCGTATTGACTGGCTCATCAATAATGCAGGACTGAGCCAGCGTGCTTTGATCCAAGACACCACCATGCAAGCTGAACGCACCATCATGGAAGTGGATTACTTTTCACAAGTATTTTTGACCAAAACGATATTGCCGACTTTTCTAAAGCAAAAATCAGGTCGTGTGGTCTTTGTTTCGAGTGTCGCTGGTTTGTTGGGTACGCAATACCGTGCGAGTTACTCTGCTGCCAAAGCCGCTATTCACATGTGGGCAAATAGCTTGCGTGCCGAAGTAGCTAAAGATGCGGTTGACGTATCGGTGGTTTTCCCGGGTTTTGTCAAAACCAATGTTTCCTTCAATGCCTTAAATGGTCAAGGGAAGCCACAAGGTCATCAGGACGAAGCGATTGAAAATGGCTTAGATGCTGATATTTTTGCGGAACGTGTGGTTGCATCGCTGATGGCAGGTGAAGAATATATTGTCGTAGGTGGCAAAAAAGAGCAACTGGGTGTGTTGGTATCGCGCTTGTCACCAAGTTTGTTGTACAAAATGATTCGTAAAAGCAAAGTGAAATAAGTGTGAGTAGTCGTAAAAAAGCAGTCTTTAATTGGAGTGGCGGAAAAGATTCAGCTTTAGCGCTTTATACTGTATTGCAGCAAAATGAGTTCGAAGTTGTTGCGTTATTAACAACGGTCAATGAAGAAACTGAATTGTCTTCGATGCATGCCATTCCACATGCACTGCTTGAAAAGCAAGCTGAAAGTATTGGGATTCCGTTGTACCCAGTGCTGTTGCCCAAAGATATAAATATCTATGAACAACGAATGCAGGACGCTGCAAATCATTTTAAAGCACAGGGTGTTCAACATTTTATCTTTGGGGATATTTACCTCAGTGATGTACGCAAATATCGAGAAGATCGTTTACATCCTTTAGGGATCGAAGTGGTCGAACCGATATGGAATCTCAATTCAACTGAGGTGATGCAGGATTTTCTAGCTTCTGGGATTCGCACCAAAATTATTGTGACCGATGTGACCAAGCTAGATGACAGTTTTATTGGGCAAGATATTGATGCAGCCTTAATTGAGCGAATGCCCGCAGAGGTTGATGTATGTGGTGAAAATGGTGAATACCACACTTTCGCTTATGCCGGGGAGATATTCAAGCATCCTGTAAATTTTGAAATTATTGAAACTCGCAAGATGTCTTATGCGTTTAAATTAGAGGATGGTGAGGAAAAAATCTATCACTATTGGCAAGCGATTTTTGCAGCGTAAGGTAGATGTCCTGTCCAATTGAAATTGCACAGGACATTTTTTTAATGAGGCTTGATAATCACGGTGCCATAGGCAAACACTTCAACCATTCCACCTTGCATTCCCATTTCAGTGGTGCTGAGGCGCACGCCTAAAATCTGATTGCCTCCCATGGATCTGGCTTGTTGTTTTAAACGCACAATCGCTTCGCGGCGAGCGCGTTCGACGACACTTTCATAACTGATTAAGCGGCCACCTAAGATGTTTTTAATCGATGCAAGTATGAATTTAAAATAATCATGTGAAATGACCACATTGCTGCTAATTAAATGCCCAGCATGCTCGCTGCTTGCAAATCGACGGCTATCCAATTGAATATCGGCCAATAAGCGCTCTTTTTCATCTAGCTCTCTCAAATGTTTTTGTTCGTTATAACGACCAAAGCCCCAACCTACAGAAAAGAGAATCAGGAAAATGACAATTTGAAAAATTAAGCCATCCATTGCATTTTCCTATGAACTAAATGGATCTGGGAGTTTTGGAACAATCGGTTGTACCACCACAGCAGTGCCATAGACGAAAAGCTCTGAAGCACCTTGCGCAATATTCGATGTCGAAAAACGAATCCCGACGACAGCATTGGCACCTAAGCCTTTTGCTTTCTCAACCATACGTTGCATCGCTTCTTGGCGAGACTCTTCTAACAATTCGGTATAGGCCGTTAATTCACCCCCGACAATATTTTTTAGACCTGCGAGAAAGTCTCTACCGACATGTTTACTGCGGACTGTACTGCCATAAACAACATCAATTTGACGTAAAATCTCATGACCGGGTACTGATTCTAAATTACTTAATAACATCGTATTTTTTATACCATTAGACATTCCCCTTGAAGATAAGAAATATTGAGCATGCTTGCAATAAAAAAGCCCACCGAAGTGAGCTTTTCTTGAAAATAAGAAAGATTATGGTGTGTAATGCTTTTCAGAACTCGAAAGTTGCGGTGCCACTGTTTCATTTGTGCTGGCTTTTAATCCGCCACCCAGTGTTTTATACAGCTCAACCTGATTATTTTGTTCAGCTTGTTGTAACAACAATAAACCTTGTTCTGCTGAGTATGCAGAACGCTGAGCATCCAATACGGTTAAGTAGCTATCAATACCTGCACGGAAGCGAGCATTAGATAGTTTATAGGTGGTATTGGTAGCTTCAACTAAACGACGTTGAGCCGTTAAGCGTTCGCCAATATTGGCGCGTGTTGCCAGTGCATCATTGACTTCACGGAACGCAGACTGTACAGACTTTTCATAGTTAGACAGTGCAATTTTCTGATCAGTTTCAGAGATTTTGATATTGGCTTTACGAGTGCCCCAGTCAAAAATTGGTAAATCGAGACTTGGTCCGATTGACCATGATGCATTGCCTGATTTGAAAAGATCACTCAAATCGGTTGATGCATAACCTGCTGTACCTGTCAGACTAATGGTCGGGAATAATCTCGCTTTTGCAGCACCAATATTTGCACCTGCAGCACTTAAATTATATTCCGCAGCTTTAACATCAGGACGGTTATTGAGCAAATCACTCGGCAAACCAGCAGAAGATACATTTTGCTGCGTAACACGTTGCACAGGTTGCGTAGGCAATAGGTTTTTCGGTACAGACTGACCGACCAACAGGTTCAACAAGTTGCTCGCCTGAGCAATTTGAGTTTTATAATTTGCAACATCATTACGCGCGGTTTCAACTGAAATCTGAGCCTGACGCAAAGGCACTTCGCTGTCGATGCCGACATCAAAACGCTTTTTGTTCAGGTTGTAAGAGTCGAGTTGCGCTTTAAAGGTCTGTTCTGCAAGTTTTAAATTTGCAGTCGCAAATGAATAACTTAACCATGCTTGTGTCACTTCACTAATCAAACTGATTTGTGTTGAGTCACGCGCACTTTGGGTCGAAAGATAACTGTCGAGCGCAGCATCTTTTAAACTACGGACGCGGCCCCAGAAATCTAACTCATAAGCGGTCACACCCAAACCAACTTGATAAGTTGAATATGGGTTATTTGGATCACGGGTAGGGGTAACTTGACGAATCGCACTACCACTTGCCCCAATCGTTGGGAGTTGGTTGTTTTGTGTAATTCGATACTGTTGTTGCGCACGTTCAATATTTAAAGTTGCTGTGCGCAAGTCACGGTTGTTACTCAAAGCTAAATCAATCACTTCAAGCAGGCGAGGGTCAGCAAAGAACTGCTTATAACCCTGTTCAGCAATAGAAGTACCAGAAGCGCTGTTATATGCATAGCTTTCTGGAATATCGGTTTTCACGACCGGTTCTGGGCCGCGCATGCTTTGACATGCAGTCAAAGCAAGCGCAAGTGCAGATACCGCAATGCTACGACCTGAAATAGACCATACTGTTTGCATCACGATTTATGCTCCTGAATGTTTGTAGTTTTTGGTTGGTACTTAAAGATACTACGAATCCACACGAAGAACACTGGGATAAAGAAGATACCTAAAAGTGTTGAGGAAATCACACCACCCAATACACCGTAACCAACCGAATGTTGACTACCGGCACCAGCACCAGAAGAAAGTGCGAGTGGAAGCACACCAAAGCCGAAGGCAAGGGTGGTCATAATGATTGGACGTAAACGCATTTTTGCTGCATGCAATGTTGCCTCAAGCAGCTCCTCACCTTGTTCTTGTAGATCTTTTGCGAATTCTACGATCAAAATCGCATTCTTTGCAGAAAGACCAATCACGGCAATAATCGCGACTTGGAAGTAGATGTTATTCGAAAGATTTGGATCATCTTTCAGTACCATACCAAAGTAAGTTAACAAAATTGCACCGATGATGCCGAGTGGTACAACCAGTAATACTGAGAATGGAATAGACCAACTCTCATACAATGCGGCTAAGCAAAGGAAAACGATGAGTAATGAAAGCGCGTATAAGAATGGCGCTTGAGCACCTGATTCACGCTCTTCAAGTGATAAACCTGTCCATTCGTAGTCGAAACCTGTTAAGCCCATCGATGGCAGCTTGGCAATAATTTCTTCTACAGCTTTCATGGAATCCCCAGAACTTGTACCTGGCGCAGGTGTTCCTTGAATATTCACAGATGACACACCGTTATAACGCTCAAGACGCGGTGAACCATAAGTCCATTTGCCTGTCGCAAACGCTGAGAATGGAACCATTTCACCTAAGCTGTTACGAACATACCATTTGTTCAGGTCGTCAGGCATCATACGGCTGTCGGCTTCACCTTGGACGTAAACCTTTTTCACACGACCACGATCAATGAAGTCATTGATATAAGAACCACCCCAAGCCATGCTCATGGTGCTGTTGATGTCTGCAATGCTGACACCCATCGCACCGGCTTGTGCCTGATCGATCATGATTTGATATTGAGGTGTATCTTCTTGACCATTTGGACGTACGCCAACCAGTCGTTTGTCTTGCGACGCTAAGCCTAAAACTGCATTACGTGCCGCAATCAGTTTGTCATGACCTTGACCCGCAGAGTCTTTCAGTTGCAAGTTAAAGCCAGCAGTAACACCCAATTCAGGCATAGCAGGGAGCTGTAATGGCATGATGTATGATGCATCTTTGACGATCATATTGAGTGCCATACCACGCTGAATAAGTGCACCAATCTGCGTCTCTGGTGTCGAACGACTAGCCCAATCTTTTAACTTAATAAAGCCAATACCCGCATTTTGTCCCACGCCTGTAAACGAGAAACCAGAAACGGTAAAGATAGATTCGACAGACTCTTTTTCATTCATAAAGAAGTCAGTCATGGTATCAATGACTTTATCGGTACGATCAAGTGTTGCATTCGGCGGTAATTGAACCAACGTCATGACCACACCCTGATCTTCTTCTGGTAAGAATGAAGACGGAAGTTTTTGGAACATGAACACCAATAAACCAATCACGGCTACATACAGAATGCCAGAGAAAAACTTAGCAGTCAGCATACGACTCACGCCGTTTTGATAGCTATGTGAAACGCGTTCAAAGCTACGGTTGAACCATCTAAAGAAGCGAGCAAAGATATTATTGCTTGGTGCTTTATTTGGATCATGCTGTTTCAATAGTGTGGCGCACAGGGCAGGAGTGAAGGTTAACGCAACAATCAAAGATAAAACCATTGCGGTAACGAGCGTAATCGAGAACTGTCGATAAATCACCCCAGTGGTTCCGCTAAAGAAAGCCATCGGTACGAATACTGCACTCAGTACGCTGGTAATACCGACAAGCGCACCAGAGATTTGTTTCATTGACTTTTCAGTCGCCGCAACAGGATCAGAGTGTTCCTCTGTCATCACACGCTCGACGTTTTCAACCACGACAATCGCATCATCGACCAGTAGACCGATCGCCAGTACCATCGCAAACATGGTCAATGTGTTGATCGAGAAACCAAAAATATTGATGACAGCAAATGTACCCAATACCACAACAGGGATTGCCAATGTTGGGATAATGGTGGCACGCCAGTTCTGTAAGAACAGGAACATGACGATAAATACCAAGATCACCGCTTCAATTAAAGTATGAACAACACTCTCAATCGATAGCTTAATAAATGGTGTAGTGTCATACGCCAGTTTATCTTCAAGACCCGCAGGGTAGTTTTTGCGTAATTCAGATAAACGTTCTTCAACGGCTTCTGCGGTATCCAGTGCATTGGAACCTGTTGCCATTTTAATGGCAAGACCACCTGCAGGCTTCCCGTTAAACATTGAGTTAAACGCATAGCTATCAGAGCCTAATTCTACACGAGCAACATCTTTTAAACGGACTTCAGCACCAGCAGCAGTGTTTTTTAAGAAAATATTCTTAAACTGCTCAGGGGTTTGCAATAAACTTTGCGCATTGACAGTAGCATTGATCACTTGATCTTTAACTGCAGGTGCACCACCCAATTGACCCACTGCAACTTGTGAGTTTTGCGCTTGTAGTGCTCTCGCAACATCACTTGGGGTTAACTGGTAGTTTGTTAGTTTTGCAGGATCAAGCCAAATGCGCATCGCATAAGAGCCACCAAAGACTTGTACTTCACCTACACCAGCAACACGACTAATCGGTTCTTTAATCGATGAGTTTACATAGTCCTTAATATCGGAGTCTGACAAACTATTATCTGGTGAATAAAATGCAATCACTTGCAAGAAGCTTGCGCCAGATTTTGTGACAGTTACACCTTGACGTTGTACGTCTTCAGGTAGAAGTGCCGTTGCTGATTGTAGTTTGTTTTGAACTTGGACTTGAGCGATATCAGGATCAATACCTTGTTCAAAGTTGATTTCAATCGATGCTTGACCATTACCAGAACTGTTAGACGAAATATAACGTAAGCCATCTAGACCATTCATCTGTTGTTCGATGATCTGGGTGACCGTATTTTCAACAGTTTCTGCTGAAGCACCAGGATAGGTTGCAGAAATGGTAACGGTTGGTGGAGCAATCGTTGGATATTGGGCAATAGGCATCTTTGACAAGGTTAAAATACCTGCCAACATGATAACTAGTGCAATCACCCATGCAAAAATGGGGCGATGGATAAAAAATTGAGCCATTCAATCTGCCCCTTATGCTTTCACAGTTGCTTTTTGTTCTGCTTGAGCTGGTTTGGTTGCATTTTGTGGATTTGCTGGTTGAGCTTGATAAGGTTTTGCTGAAACTTCCTGACCATCTTTCACTTTAGCAACACCATCAACAATCACTTTGTCTCCAGCTTTAAGCCCATTGGTGATGACCCAGTTTTGACCTTGTACATTTGCAGTCTCGACTGGACGTGTTTCAACCGCACCTTTGGCATTGACCAACATCACCGTCGCCTGACCTGTTGGTAAGCGTGTCACTGCAGCTTGCGGAATCAAATAAGCATTCGGAACCACACCCTGAACAATTTGCGCTGTTGTATACATGCCTGGAAGTAACAAATGGTTTGGGTTCGAGAACACCGCACGTAAGGTTACTGTTCCAGTATCTTGGTTAACAGATGCATCAGAGAAAGTGAGTTGCCCTTCGATTGGATAGGTTGAACCATCTTCAAGTTTCAACTTTACTTTGGTGTTGTTGCTGTTGCTTAAACTGCCTTTGCTGAGTTGTTGGCGTAAACGCAATAACTCGGCGCTAGACTGGTTAATATCAACATAAATCGGATTAAGTTGTTGAATCGTCACCAATGGCGCAGCTTGGTTCGCAGTAACCAATGCACCTGCTGTTACAGATGAACGGCTTGATTGACCTGAAATAGGTGAGCGAATGGTTGAATAACCAAAATCAACTTCAGCATTATTAACTTGAGCCTTAGCTGCTGAAACTTGCGCTTCAGCGACATTCACTTGGCCAAGTAAGTCATCATACTCTTGCTTTGATACAGCGTTGCTAGAAACAAGTTGTTGATAACGGTTTAGCTTGGTCCGAAGAGACGCTAAATTTGCTTGTTGTTGCAAGAGCGAAGCTTTGGCCGTGTCTAATGACGCACGGTTAGCACGAGAATCAAGCTCATATAGTGCTTGACCTTCAGAGACATAACTGCCTTCAGTAAACAGACGTTTTAAAATAACACCACTGGTTTGTGGGCGAACTTCTGAAATTTGATAAGCAGATGTTCGGCCTGAAAGTTCAACGTTTTGTTCAATACTTTGTGGTTGTGCAACAATAACACCGACTTCAGTAGGTGGCATTTTTTGTGCAGCAGCAGCTTGCTGTGCATCTTCTGGATCTTTGCTACAACCAACAAGTGCAATGCTTGTTGCTAATGCGCAAGCAGTGAGGGCGGGTGCCCAAAGCTTAGCCGACATCATTGTTCCACCTCAATTTAGATTTTGGATCTAAAAAAATTGTTGTTGAAATTGCTTTGATACAGCCATAACCAAAGCAACGAAGTCCAAATTAACCCAATTCCCCAACCAGCGAGTACATCTGTCGGGTAGTGAACCCCTGCATAAATTCGCGATAACCCCATCATAATAAACCACAAAGTAGATACTAAAATGACAGGAGTACGGTATCTGTGCTGTTGCAGCAGCAACATGACTAAACTCGCAAGGGTTGCAGCATAAAGACTATGGCCACTTGGGAATGATGCGCCATAAGGTTGGACCAAGTGGTAAATCTCTAAAGGTCTTGCTCGATCAACGCTCCATTTCAGAAGCCAACCAATCGTAATACTTCCACTTATACTCAATGTGATAAAAATTAAACTTTTATAGTTTTGAATCCAAGTTTGATATACACACAAAAAAGCAGTGAAAAAGAATAAAAATGGCATTCCGCCGAGTAGCGAAAGCACAATAGCAGCATGGTTCAATGGAGCTGAACGATGCTCAAATAATGCTTGAATACTCAATGGATCTAAAGTTGATGTGGTTGGATAAAACAATCCAACCCCACTTAAAACTAAAAAAAAGCAACCAATACAAAGTAATAGGTACGGCATGCGGAACTCGTTATTGGCATAACCATTTTCAGGGCTATAGAAAGTTTGAAAGTGTACTCTTGAGTACACTTTAGGTCAAGTCTTGAAATTTTATGATAATTTATTTCAATGTTTTTTTAAGGTTTAGTAAAAAAATATAACAAAACTTGATGAGCGTCTCACTTTTTATCTGTTGTACTTTTTTCTTCCACGGCAACAGGTTGCTTAGGTGGCCAGAAAAAATCACTTGTTCGAGTGAGGAAATGCGTCATGACCAAATTCGCCAAAGGTTTCCATTGCGCAAAACGAACCCGCCGAGCACGTAAAGCCACGATAATGGTCAAGGTAAAGCTTACGAATAAGTTGGTTAAACCAATCAGCAGAACACCCAAGAATGACACAACGATTAAACCAATATCAGGTGAGCCAATGGTCATCAAACCTTGAATGAAATTGGCCGAAGCAAAGGCGATGTGACGAATATCTAAAGGAAGACCTAAAATAAAGCCAATCGTTCCCATACTGCCTAACATGATCCCGAATAGGAAATTACCAGCCAAAGCTCCTAAGTTGGTTTCAATATAATTGGCAAATTTGTCGAGTCGTTGTTGTCCCATCCAGCGTTTCAAACGGCGGTGTTGTTTTAATCGAGGACCGACGTTGCGGTAAACGGCTAAATTATCGAAATAACCCGCAATCAAACCTGAAAAGAATAAACACACGCCCGCGATTGCTGCATGAGGAACTGCAAGCGAGGTAAAAGGATTTAAGCTATGTAGTAACGCTGCAGATTTGGCGTGATTGAGTAAAGGTTCATCCAAGTAAAACTGCCATGAAAAAGTGATCAGCGCTGCAACAGGGATCGCAATCGAGATATTACCAAGTATCGCAATAAACTGCGTACGAATAATATTGATAATCAGCGCTGCCAACTCAGCAATCTGTGCTGTTTTACTGCCTTTTTGTTGTTGTACGGTCGAGGCCAGTGCTGCTGCGGTCATCGCTGGTTGTTTGGTCGCAACAGTGAAATGCAACACATGGATCAGCATAAAACCCAAAGAATAATTCATGCTATACAAAAATGCATGTGCAAAAGGTGCGAGTACCAACCGAGCGGTTAATATCTTCAAGGTTGCCATCATGGCAATAATTGCACCTGCACCAGCCGCTGCTTTGTACATGCCAAAGAAACCTGCTTTGTCTGTACTTACATAATGCTCGCCTGTTTTACTGGCATTTTCAGTCACTTGCAGCGCGATTAGTTCACTGGTAGAAGAAAGTAAGTGTCGGACACTTTTTTCATCATAATGGGCTTTGGTTAAATCGATTAGAAGTTCGCCCAGTGATTTATATCGAACCTCATCTTTACTGGCCAACAAGCTCAGTAACAGTTCGATGCGATCTATGGCTTGTTCTAATAACGAAAGCAAATAAGTCAAACTAATGCTGACACCAATTCGCCTAGTGGCGCGGCGAATCTTGAGTACAACATCACGACATTGATCTAGCATTACAAAGGCTTGCGAAGCATCTGGCGGTGGAAGCACCACAACTGCATCTTGGTCGTCGATTTGCTTTTTATACTTTTCAATAAAATCAACAATATCTCGGTTTTGCGCTAAAAACGGAGATTCATATTCGGTAATATCAGGCTGAGCATTAATAAATTCAGGGTATAAACCGATACCACTAATCCGATAGGACAAAACCGTAATGGCTTTAATCAGCTCACTTTTAGAAATTTGCTTTTCGAGGGTATTACTTTGACCTTCACCAATTAAATTAAACAGCGTAACCCAATCTTGGTTTTCAATCAGCTCTAACCACTCATGATCATTTTCTTGGTGAAAAACTTTTCCAATCAGTGTTCTGAGTTGATTGCCTTCTTCTACTAGAGGGAGGAAGTGCGCGCCTAGACGTTGACTTAACTGATTCCAGAAACCATCTAAAGATAAAATCCCGCTGTCAGCATATAAGCTAATCTGTTTGTATTGACTCATCGATCTGACGATGAAGTCTTGTAATAAAGTTGCGGAAGTGGGAGTAAGTAACAATATTCTGACGAAGGCTTGAAGACGTTGTTTAACCTCTTCAGCGTCATTGGGGTTTTTAGGACGTAAACGATTGACCAATTCAATAATCAGGTTTTCGTCAAGAACAGCTTGTGGTTGATCAAGCTGTTCCTGCATTTTTAAAAATAAATCAGATAAATTTAAATGCATGGACACTCAGAAAGTTATTGTAGTCGATGTAATGCCATTAAAGTCAAATTGATCAATGCTTGGCGATATTCATTATCTGGTAGAGCTTTTAAAGCCTCTAAAGCGGCGTCCGTTTCCTGTTGGGCACGTTTTTGACAATAGTCTAAACCGCCCGAGTTGTGCACTATTTCAATGACTTTATCCAAATGTTCAACACCACCAGTAGCGATGCTACGACGAATAATCGCATGATCTTCACCAGTAGAGTGAGCCAATGCAGAAATTAACGGTAAAGTAGGTTTACCTTCCATCAAATCATCGCCAATATTTTTACCTAATGTTTCTGCATCAGAGGTGTAGTCTAAAATATCATCAATAATTTGGAATGCATTGCCAAAATGACCTGCAAATCGACGTAAAGGCTCGCGATATTCCTCTGTACCCGCCAAAATCGCAGCACCTTCGGTTGCGAGCTCAAATAAACGAGATGTTTTTCCGTGAATAATTCTTAAATAGGTTTCTTCTGTGGTGTCTGGTTGATGTTGTGATTGAAGCTGTAACACTTCACCTTCAGCAATTTCACAAGTACCTGTCGAAAAATCTTTTAACAAGGTCATGTTATTTAAATCGACCAAAAGATCGAATGCACGTGAAATCAAGAAATCGCCGACTAAAACAGCAGTCTGATTGTTCCATGTCGCATTGGCAGTTGGTCGTCCACGACGCAAGTTAGACTCATCGACAACATCATCATGAACCAAGGTTGCCGTGTGTAGCATTTCAATCACAGCCGCCAAATGTTGGGCTTGCTGCATGTTGGCTAAACCACAGGCACGAGCAGCGAGTAGGCACATAATTGGGCGCATACGTTTACCGCCAGCTTCAACCACATGTTTACTAACCGACATAACCAAGCCAACTTTAGAGCTGATCCCTTCATTGATGAGTTGATCCATCGCAGCAAAATCTGTCGCAACAGGGGAGAGAATGTCTTGCTTGAAATCGACGACCATATGAAGAAGAGCCTCGTATAGATGGGTGAATGGTGTAAGTGTACCAAGTAATCTGTTGCTAAACAGTGATAGCAACTGTGTAATTTGTCATTTAAAACATGACGATGTATTTTCTGATCTTAATTTAGCCACAAACAGCGCGCTTCTCAGATAATGCAGAGACGGCACTGAGTGAGACCTTCTATAAACACAGTTCATTTTGGTCATATTTACTTTTTGAAAATGTATTGCAAATCACAGAAAGAATCAATCAAAACAATGTGTCATCAATCTATTTGATTTTATTATAAAAAATAAATAATGCGTGTATATGTGTGCATTTATGCAAAATCACTTGTTGTTTGATCAAATTTCACTTAAAATTTGTCCCCTTATATACCCCAGTGGCGTTCGTTTTAAGCTCGATATCTTCCTTTATCGGCACGACGACACGGGCATGTTGGAGTACATTATGTACGCAGTAATCCAAAGCGGTGGTAAACAGCACCGTGTGGTTGAGGGTGAAACCCTTAAAGTTGAATTATTGAAAGCTGAAACTGGTGCAACGATTACGTTTGATGACGTACTTATGCTTGTAAACGGCGATAGCATTCAAATCGGTGCTCCAGTTGTTGCTGGCGCGAAAGTAACCGCAGAAATCGTTGGTCATGGTCGTCACGACAAAATTCGCATTATCAAAATGCGTCGTCGTAAACATTACCGTAAACAACAAGGTCACCGTCAATGGTTTACCGAGTTGAAAATTACGAGTATCGCAGGCTAACACGAGGAGTAAATAGACATGGCAACTAAAAAAGCCGGTGGATCGACGAAGAACGGTCGTGATTCGAATCCTAAGATGTTAGGTGTTAAAATGTACGGTGGTCAAACTGTGACTGCTGGTAACATCATCGTTCGTCAACGTGGTACCGAATTCCACGCTGGTGCAAATGTTGGTATGGGTCGTGACCATACTTTATTTGCAACTGCTGATGGCGTGATCAAATTTGAAGTGAAGGGTCAATTTGGCCGTCGCTATGTAACTGTTGAAGTGTAAGCTTTAATCGTTCAGAAGAACCCGCATTTGCGGGTTTTTTTATGACTGCTTTTTGGACTTATGTGTTTTCGTTTGAATATTTCCCAAACTTTCCTGTTTTTAAGTCTTCGTAAGCCTGTAAAATTTCATCATAGTTATTCATCACAAAAAAACCATGCCCATTTAGCGGTTCATGTAGAGGCTGGGCTGATAAGAATAAAAAATCGCAATTTTCTAAAGCAGTGATTTCAACATCTGTGTCGAAGCTAGACATCATCGCCATCGCTTGTTCTTCTAAAATATCTTCGTCTACGCTGAACTGAATTTTTCCTCTACGCAAATAAATCAGCGTGGTATCACCATGACTCGCAGGAAGTATAGTTCGATGACCTTTTTTAAGGTGTACATCTAACACGTTCATTGGAGTAAAGGTTTGGGCAATGCCTTGAGTCTTTTGGTATTGACCGGCAATGATACGGACATAGCCAGTATCATTTTCAAATAAGATTTTAGGAATATCTTGGTTTAATAAACTTTGGTAACGTGGCGCAGACATTTTATCTTTTGCTGGTAAGTTGACCCATAACTGCACCATTTCGAAATAACCACCTTTCTCACGAAATTCAGGGCTGAATTCTTCAATATGCTGTATGCCTGATGCAGCGGTCATCCACTGCACGTCACCTTGATGAATAATCCCGTGATTACCGGTCGAGTCGATGTGCTGTAATTCACCTGAGAAAACAAAGGTAACTGTTTCAAAACCACGATGTGGATGTTCACTTACACCCTTTTTATTACTTTTAGGCTCTAAACGACTGGGTCCGAGATGGTCCAGTAACAGAAAAGGCGATGTGGTATTGCCAAGTTCATGGTGAGAAAATACAGAAAGTGCAGGGTAGAAGTCCCCGATGGCAAATCGAGTGTCATTGCGATGGATAAAGGCGAGGCTTTTCATTATTTATACTTTTCCAGTGAGTCGTCTTTAGACTAAAAAATCCCGTATTGCGTTTAGTTTATTCTTTATCCATCACTTCTACTATCTTAAAGAATGGGAAAAGTTGCAGGGCTGTTTTAGCCATTCAAAATCAAATTTTTGCTATTACAATATCTACATAAAGGCTGCAACTTCATACATAATGCAGAACTTTGCGACACGAACTACACAAAACCGATGCTTTTCTTCATTCTTTTCATGATTGAAAACAGTAAGATGTCGTCATTACAGTAGAAATTTGATAGAAGGTTCACTTTATGAATTTCGTAAAAAAAATAGCTTATGCTGCAACGCTTAGTGCAATGACACTGGCTCCTGTTGTAACGACCCAGTCATATGCTGCACCTGTCGCTGCATCGGCTCAGCAAGCAACCACAAGTTTGGTTCAGCAGTTATCGAGCTTACAACGATTCACTGCAGATTTTGAACAAACCACCAAAGTGACCAATAATAAAGCTGTACAAAGAAAAGGACTGACTGCTCAACACATGAATCAAACCTTTAAAGGGGTGATGAAGGTTGAACGCCCAGGAAAATTCTTCTGGGAAATCACCAGTCCTTCTAAACAAACAATTGTGACGTCAGGAAAAACTGTTTGGATTTATGATCCAGATTTGCAGCAGGCAATTCGTCAAAATTTAGATGATCAAGTTGCCAATACCCCAGCATTGTTATTATCGGGTAATACCAATCAGATCATGCAGTCATATCGAGTGACGCAACCTGATCGTTCTAAGCGTTACTACACGTTATATCCTAAACAGGAAGATAGTACATTTCAGAGTTTAACCATTAGCTTTGGTGCAAATAAAGCGCCAAACTTGATGATTTTACAAGATTCATTGGGTCAAACCACGTATGTACGTTTTAGTAATGTAAAAGTCAATCAAGCCATTCCTGCTTCGGTCTTTAATTTTGAGCCACCGAAAGGCACAGATATTATTGATCAGTGATCATTTTGATCAACTCAGCAAAAAGCCGCATTTATTGCGGCTTTTTGCTAGATACATTTCTTAATTTCAACTCTGAACAAAGCTTTGTATAGTGGGCTAAAAGATCTGAGACTTGTATGACAATGAATCCGTTAAAATTATCAAAAATTATTCCAGCACTTTCTATTGTTACGGTGATTGTATTTACAGGGTGCCAACCGAAGCAAGATCCGCAAAATAATAGTGCGACAGACGCGACAAACAAAGTCGATATTCCATTGATTCAGGCACAAGTGGTGGCTGTTAAACTGCCTAAGCAGCAAGTATGTTTGGAAGATGGTTGTACCAATTATGATCTTCAAACCGTAAAAACCAATCAGCAGTGGATTGATGATTATTTTATCAATCGTATGAAGAAGGCAGAGCCGAATGCATTTGCTGATTTATCAGATCAACAAGTAAAAGTACCAGAAGGCGAGCCATCTTTAAGTGAGAGTAGTACTTATGTGCGCTTTGTCGGACAGAACTACAATCTGGCGACATTTGCCATTCATAGTTATGCCTATCCCGCTGGTGCGGCGCATGGTATGTATCATCAAGAATTTGTAAATTTTGATTTAGCGACTAAAAAACATATTAGTGTGAGTGAATTAATCAAAGACGGCGTGGAACAGAAATTGCGTGATGAGCTGTATGTTGCAAATCAAAATTGGTTAGATGAGCACAATATTAAAAAAGATCAATTACAGGTCAGCGATAATTATTACTATGGTGTAAATGGGATTGTCTTTGTTTATCCACTGTATGAGCTGGCTTCCTATGCAGAAGGGATGAGTGAGTTGAACTTGCCATATTATGCCGCAAAAGAATTTATCAAAGCAGAATACTTATCAAGCTTGCCTAAAGTCCCGAACTAATCTAAATACAGCATCTGCAATTGCGAGGTAGATGCTGTATTTTTTTAGGTTAAAGCCTTACACTATAGCCAGTTTTTTCTCTATTCATGATTGATTATGATCGACCCAAAATTACTTAGAAATAATATCGAAGTGGTAAATGCTGCTTTGGCAAAACGTGGTATTCAGCTCAACGTACAAGAGTGGGCTGATTTAGAAGTGCGCCGTAAAGATTTGCAATCCAAAGCTGAAAACTTACAAGCAGAGCGTAATGCTGGTGCAAAGCAAGTGGGTCAGATCAAAAAGTCGGGTGGAGATGCTTCAGAAATCATGGCGCGTATGGCTGCGATTGGTGATGAAATCAAAGCGGCTGAAGTAGCTTTGGCTGAGTTGCAAGCCGAACTTGAACAAAAATCGCTTGCGCTTCCAAACTTGCCAGATGAGTCTGTACCCGCAGGTAAGGATGAAAGTGACAATGTCGAAATTTTGAAGTGGGGCACACCGCGTCAATTTGATTTTGACATTAAAGACCACACTGATCTTGGTGAATGGATGGGCGGTCTTGAGTTTGAAACTGCCACCAAACTCACGGGTTCTCGCTTTAGTGTATTGAAAGGACCTTTGGCTCGCTTACAACGTGCATTAACTCAGTTCATGCTCGATACGCATACTCTTAAAAATGGTTACACAGAGGCTTATGTTCCGTACTTGGTCAATGCTGATACTTTGCGTGGTACAGGGCAACTCCCTAAATTTGAAGAAGATTTATTTAAGCTTCAAGGCGAAAAAGAATACTATTTAATCCCAACGGCTGAAGTGCCAATCACAAATTTCGTTCGTGATGAAATCATTGACGCAGATCGCTTACCGCTTAAATACACTGCACATACCCCATGTTTTCGCAGTGAAGCAGGTTCTTATGGCCGTGATACACGTGGTTTGATTCGTCAACATCAGTTCGATAAGGTCGAAATGGTGCAAATCGTCAAGCCAGAGCACTCAATGCAGGCACTTGAGGACTTAACTGCACACGCAGAGGGCATTTTGCAGGCATTAGGCCTACCATATCGCAAAATTTTGCTCTGTGGTGGTGATATGGGCTTTGGTGCTATCAAGACTTATGACTTGGAAGTATGGGTGCCAAGCCAAGAAACTTACCGCGAGATTTCTAGTTGTTCGAATATGGGCGATTTCCAAGCACGTCGTATGAAAGCACGCTACCGTGTGGATCAGAAGAAGATCGAATTGGTGCATACTTTGAATGGTTCAGGTTTAGCGGTTGGGCGTACTCTACTTGCTGTGATGGAAAACTACCAGCGTGCTGATGGTTCTATCGAAATTCCTGAGGTTTTACGTCCATATATGGGTGGTATTTCGTATATCGACTAAAATGCATCGAATTTGTGCATAGTTTTTGCTTTAACTCAATCAGATCTAAAAATATAGAGGCGTAGCGTGGATATTTTCCCAATCTCTTTAAAGTTGCAACAGCAACGTTGTCTGATTGTGGGTGGTGGGCATATTGCCTACCGCAAAGCAAATCTGCTAGTCAAAGCTGGTGCAATTGTTGATGTTATTGCACCAGATATTGAGCCTGAACTGCGTTTATTGTTAGAAAAATCATCAGGGCAATATATTCAAACGGCTTTTTCTGAAAATATTTTGGCAACGCCATATCGCTTAGTTATTGCGGCAACAGATCAAGCCGAAGTGAATAAAACGGTATTTGAGCAATGTGAACAGCGTAATATTTTAGTGAATAGTGTGGATGATATTCCACACTGCCGCTTTATGGTGCCTGCGATTATTGATCGTTCACCTTTGGTCATTTCAGTTGCTTCAAATGGCGCTTCGCCAGTGTTATCTAGACAGTTGCGTACTCAGATTGAAACGATTGTGCCGCATGGCATGGGTAAGCTTGCAGAGTTTTCTGGACAATGGCGCAAACAAGTCAAAGCTAAAATAGCCAATCCTGATGAACGTCGTATCTTTTGGGAAAATTTGTATGCCAGCCCATTAAAAGAGCAGGTCTTTAATGACAACGTGGATGTGGCAAATGATCTGATTCAGCAAGCACTCACTGAATGGACTGCACCCAAGGGTGAGGTATATTTGGTCGGTGCTGGGCCGGGTGATCCTGAGTTATTGACATTAAAAGCATTACGTCTCATGCAACAAGCCGACGTGGTGATTTACGATCGTTTGGTTTCAGCACCGATTATGGAACTTTGTCGCCGCGATGCCACTAAGATTTATGTTGGTAAGGCGCGTTCCAATCACTCTGTTCCACAAGATGGCATCAATGCCTTACTGGTTGAGTATGCGCAACAAGGTAAACGTGTTTGTCGTCTAAAAGGCGGCGATCCGTTTATCTTTGGTCGTGGTGGCGAAGAGATTCAAGAGTTGGTTGAAGCAAATGTCACTTTTCAAGTGGTACCTGGTATCACTGCTGCTTCAGGCTGCTCTGCATATGCTGGTATTCCGTTGACGCATCGTGATTATGCCCAAAGTGTCCGTTTCTTGACGGGACATTTAAAAGAAGGCTCGCCTGAGCTACCTTGGAACGAACTGGTTTATGAAAATCAAACTTTAGTTTTATATATGGGCTTGGTTGGTTTGGAACGTATTTGTGAGCAACTCATTGCGCATGGGCAGCGCCCAACCATGCCTGTTGCTTTAATTTCTAAAGGTACAACCCCTGAGCAAAAAGTGGTGGTGGGAACATTGGCGGACATCGCCACCAAAGTATCTGAACATCAAATCGTAGCGCCGACTTTAACCATTATTGGTGAAGTCGTCAGTCTACGTGAACAGTTAAAATGGCAATAAAATCTCTCCCAGCCTCTCTTTAAAAAAGAGAGGAGTTCCTCCCTTTGAAAAAGGGGGATTAGGGAGAATTATGAAAAGTAGAGAAAATTTGTGATTCATGTCGTCCTATACGAGCCTGAAATTCCAGCGAATACAGGTAATATCATCCGTCTATGTGCCAATACGGGTGCACAACTACATTTAGTCAAACCATTAGGTTTTGAACTTGATGATAAAAAGTTAAAACGTGCAGGACTGGATTATCACGAATGGGCGAGAATGCAAATTTGGGACAATATCGAATTATGTCTTGCTGATTTAAAAGCCAAAGGCGTGGAACATGTTTTTCCACTTACGACAAAAGGCTCTGCAACACCGCATACTGTTGATCTCAACCGTCCTGTTGCGTTGTTAATGGGACCAGAAACCCGTGGCTTACCTGAGCAAGTACGCTTGATGTTTCCACAAGAACAGTGGATACGTCTGCCAATGGCTGAAAACTCCAGAAGTTTAAACCTTTCCAATGCAACCGCAGTTATTGTGTATGAAGCGTGGAGACAGCAAGGCTTTAAACAACTCTGATTGTATAGGGCTTTATATATCACCATACGTGCTGGCTACAACTAATGTATATCCATTTGGGTCTTTAAACCAAACCTCTCGATGATGCGCATTAGTATTGTATTGAGGACCTTCTAAAACTTCGACTTGATGAGTTCGTAATCTTTCGACCAGCTCATCAAATTGAGCGCTTTCAAACCATAATAAAACACCGTTTCCGATCGGTAACTCTGGACTCCCAAGATGAGGGTGTTCGTGTGCTTGCCATTGGTGCAGTTGTAACACCATGCGCTTTTCAAACATTAACTGTTCATATTCTTTGCCGCCATGTCCACTGTCTAGGCCTAGTATGGTTTGATACCACTGACTGGTTTTTTCTACATCGACAACAGCAATTAAAGGTTGTGGATACATGTAAACCTCTCGATATTATTCAGTTGGTTCTGCTTGTATTTCATCAAAACGTTGTTGAGCCAGTATGATTTCTTCAATATTTTGCTCTGCCCAATCTTTGAGTTGATACGCCATTTTTGCGATCTCTAAGCCCAATGACGTTAATGAATAATCGACACGAATAGGAGAGGTGTTTTGTACTTTTCGCTCAATAAAACCATCTCGCTCAAGCATTTTCAATTTCTGAGAAAGCACCTTAGGTGAAATGCCTTGAATGCTTTTTTTCAATAAATTAAAGTGCTGTGTTTCCTGCTCAAGTTTGTTCAATATCAATAAAACCCATTTATCAGCAATTTTTTCAAAAAATAATCGAGCAGGGCAATGTTGTTGATAAATATTATATTTTAAGCTTTTGATCATACTGATTACCTTTGATTTTCCGATTGAATATACCCAGTTACCAAATGGTAACTAATTGATATCTAGTTTCTAAAATATATCATTAAATCGAACTTTTTAAAAATTCTAGGTGATCTCATGACAAAAATCGCGGTTGTTTATTACTCAGGCTATGGTCATACCAAAGTTATTGCAGAAACGTTTGCTCACGCTATACAAGCTTCTTTGATTGAAATTGATCAAAATGGAGGTATTACAGAACAAGATTGGCAAACACTAAATGACGCACAAGGCATAGTTTTCGGTACGCCTACCTATATGGGTGCTGCACCATGGCAGTTTAAAAAGTTTGCTGATGCATCTTCAAAAATTTGGTTTACACGAGGCTGGCAAGATAAGGTGTTTGCTGGCTTTACCAACAGTGCAAGCTTAAATGGTGATAAGCAAGTGACGTTAATTCAACTACAAACCTTGGCTTCACAGCACGGTGGTATTTGGGTGAGCCTAGGCTTACTTCCTGCCAATACTAAGGCAGCAAAACGTGAAGATATCAATAACTTGGGTGGCTCAGTTGGTTTGTTAGTACAGTCGCCATCAGATGCGAGTATTGATGAAATTCCAGCAGGGGATTTAGAAACGGCAAAACACTATGCCCAACGTGTAAAAACGATTGTAGATCGTCTTAGTACAGCTTAAAAGAAAAGGTGCAGTTTGAAAACTGCACCTTTTTAAATGAGTCAGATAGCGACTAATTAGTGTTTATCGTCAAACTCATTATATTGTGGCGCATTGTACTTAAAGCCTTTGGTTTTATAACCGAGGTAAAGCACACCAAACATCGCCCACCATAAGCCATATTTCAGTGCTGTTTCTTCAATCTCGAGCCATAAGGCAAAGATACTGATAAAACCACATAATGGCACGACCACATAGTAGATGATGTCCTTTATATTCTTGGTTCGACCATCACGTAGTGCATAACGTGAGATTACCGACAAGTTTACAAAAGTAAATGCTGTTAAAGCACCAAAGCTGATTAATGAAATCACGGTATCGAGTTTCATAAAGCCTGCAGACAACGCCACGATACCTACGATCACGATGTTGTATGAAGGTGTAAAACTTTTTGGACTGATGTGACCAAAAATCTTTTTGTTAATGATGCCATCACGACCCATCACATACATCAAGCGAGAGACGCCTGCATGGGCAGAAATTCCTGAAGCCATGACCGTTACAATTGCAAAGGCCAATACATACGATTGGAATAATGAACCACCCACCAACAGTAAAATCTCAGGTTGGGTTTCAGCAATATCTTTAAAGTAACTGCTTGGGTTACCCGGAAAATAAAGCTGAATGAAATACGTGCTGATAATGAAGATTACGCCTGCAAATAAAGCAGTTAAGAAAATTGCTTTAGGCAGAGTCTTCTCAGTATCTTTGGTTTCCTCAGCAAGTGAACTCAATGAGTCAAAGCCGGTAAATGAGAAGCAGAGCAGGGTTGCACCAGTGACTAACGCACCAACTGAGGTGAGCTCATTCCAGAATGGTTCTAAACTCCAGAGTTGGTATTGGGTTTCGGCAGTGATCGGACCATCCGCGTTTACACCCATCTGCAATTTGCTGTAAACCAAGTAGGTAAATGTACCGATAACAATTAACTGTACCAGTACGATCCAACTATTAAAGTTTGCAACGAAACGCACACCGCGTAAGTTAACGCCCGTCATAAAGGCGGTCAATAGAATCACCCAAACCCAATGATTCACACTTGGGAATAGTGCAGTAAGATAAATTCCTGCAAGGATGATATTGACCATTGGTGACAGTAGATAGTCTAACCAAGACGACCAGCCCACCATAAAACCGACATTCGGATGAATCGATTTTTGAGCATAGGTATAGGCTGAACCAGACGATGGATAGCGTCTAATCATATGTCCATAGCTAATCGATGTCAGCAAAATGGCAACCAGTGCGAAGATATAAGAGGTTGGAACGTGGTGATTACTTGCTTCCGATACTAGACCGAAAGTATCAAATAACGTCATTGGTTGAATATATGCCAAACCAATAATGATGACGTGCCACAGACCTAATGTTTTTTGCAGTTTAGCTGCTGATTGAGTCCCAGAGATGTTTGTCAACGGCGTTACCCTCGTTATCGTTGATCAAGGATCAGCTATGGTTTAAGGATCATTCGAGACGAAAATGATCCCCCCTACAGAAAAAAAAGCGAAGTGCGCCAATCTATCCTAAATTGGCATAAATTGTCAGCCCTTTTATGCTTTTTTAGCAATTTTTTTGCCAATTGGGGAGAAAAGTAGATGAATTATGGGTTCACTTGAAATACAAAAAACCCTGAGTACCATTCTTGCGGAGTCATGCTCCTTGTGCTTTGGTTGCACTGCAAGGTTAGGGTATCAGGGTTTTGAGCAATAATTATTTATTTAAATAATTGAATTACCATGCTTTTTGTAAAATATCGAGAAGTTCTTTGAGGTTGGCTTCTTTTGGATTGTAAATGATAGAACCATCATTCAAAGCCTTTTCTGCCACTTCATTGAGTTGTGCTTCAGTAATTTTACCTGTTTCACGTAATGTACGTGGGAGTTTGGTCAAGCTATATAAACGATCACGCATGGTCAAAATTGTCGCAATTGCTTTATCTGCACGTTGGTTTGCTGGCGTTTGCGAATAGATGTCTGCACCCGCAAGTGGCAATAATAACTCACCAATTTTCTGACCATTCACTTCTTTGTTGTATTCCAACACATATGGCAAGAATAAACTCATGCATAGACCATGAGGCAGGTGAGCAACAGCACCTAAAGCATGACCGAGTGAATGCACTAAACCAACCATTGAGTTAGAGAATGCAATACCTGCCATGGTTGACGCTTGCGCTAGTTCTAAACGACCTTGGGCATCACTTGGATTGTCTAAAACTTTAAATAGGTTTTCGCTAATCTTTTTGATACCCGCACTTGCATAAGCATCACTTAATGGATTTGCAGCTAAACAAGTATAGGCTTCAACACAGTGAGTAAGCGCATCCATACCTGTCATCGCAGTAAGATGAGGAGGTAGCGTCATGGTCATGCGTGGATCAAGAATCGCAGCGTGTGGCATCAGGTAATATGATGCAAAAGCCAGTTTTACATTACGTTGCGTATCGGATACCACAGCCACCATGGTTGCTTCTGAACCAGTACCTGATGTAGTCGGAATAACAAAGAATGGTTTTAATGGTTTTGGTAGGTTATGCGCACCTGAGTACTGGAGTAGGTCATCGCCGCCCTCAGATACTAAGATGTTAGTTGCTTTAGAGGTATCAATGACCGAACCACCACCAATCGCAATAATCGCATCACAGTTTTGCTTACGGTAAAGTTCAGCCGCTAAACGTACAACTTCTAAGCTTGAATCTGGTGGAACATCATCAAAGATTGCACCGATGACGGCATCTGTGGTGCTAAAAGCAGCTTCAATTGGGCTAAGCAAACCATTTGCACGCACGCCTTTGTCGGTAATGATGAGCGGGCGTTTAGAGCCTAAAGTCGCGAGTTCAAATGGGATATGCTCTAACGCAGCGTTACCAGCAATGACTTTTACAGGACAGAAAAATTCGTAATAAGGCTTAGCCATGTTAAGCGCTCCGTTTGAAATATGATTTAGCGACTTTGAGATAAATGTTTTTTGCACCTGTGAATTTTTCTTTTAATGTCAATTCAGCTGGGTAGCGTTTTACTGCAAGTGAAGCGACCAATTTAGGCAAGATCAACGCTTCCATTTTATTTAAGCAACGTACTAGACGAATTGCACTGGATACATCGCCATCAGCAATCATACGATCATTGGCAAAGGCTTGAGCTGTACTTTCCTGAAAAGAGAAAACCAAGAAAGCATGGGTCAAATGTTTAAAGGTAATGGTTAAATCAGGCTTGCCTTTGTAATTAGATAAAAGCTCTAATGTTTTATCTTCTGTCACTCGTGCAACAAATGCAGGTCCATTTGGAAACACATTCATTGAAAGTATAAAATGAACAGGAAACTTTGACACTTCCTCGTGTACTTCATCATCCACTTGACTTGCCATGACTAAACCGCGACCCACGACATCCATCATGAGTTTGACGTAGGCAAGTTGCAAAGTGGGCTTCACTGCTTTGGTTGAAATCACTTGCGTATCCC
Source organism: Acinetobacter sp. 3657 (assembly GCF_031456775.1). Lineage (NCBI taxonomy): Bacteria > Pseudomonadati > Pseudomonadota > Gammaproteobacteria > Moraxellales > Moraxellaceae > Acinetobacter > Acinetobacter sp. 3657. The sequence goes on from NZ_JAVDVH010000002.1 coordinate 268,490, forward strand.
TTGTTAAAATTATGCAAAAGCAAATTTAGAGTATTTACTCTAATTTATTTTTTTGAAATTGAAAAGTAGTTTATTCAGATTTGACTGAGAGGTCACGAAAGAAATCTGTATTCTGTAAATAACAAATAAAATCCTGACTGACTTGCTCAAAGCTTGGGTAATTCTTCAGCAAGTCTTGTAAGCGTACCATTTCTAAACCTGCGTATCCACAAGGATTAATGGTCTGAAAACCCGCAAGGTTACAATCAATATTGAGCGCTAAACCATGATAACTCCGACCACGGCGAATTTTAAAACCAAGTGAACCGATTTTACGGTCATCGACGTAAACGCCAGGAGCATCGGACTTGGCATAGGCTGTAATTTGGTATTGTTGAAGTATATCGATCATGGCTTGTTCAGTAAAACTGACCAAGCTGCGCACGTTCCATTTCAAGCGATTTAAATCAAAGAGGAAATAAGCCACCAGTTGTCCTTGGCCATGCCATGTGATTTGCCCACCACGATCAGTCTGAACGATCGGGAGATCACTTTGCATCAGGATATGTTCAGCTTTGCCTGCTTGTCCTTGAGTCAGTACATCTTGGTGTTGTAATAACCAAACCTCATCAGGTGTATGTTCATCCCGAGTCTCGGTAAAGTTTTTCATGGCTTCAAAGCGATCTGTGTAGTCTTGTAGATCATTGAAGCAACGAATGATTAAAGAGGGCTTATGATCAACGCTCATTACAACCTTATTTCCTTTGGTTATTCAACTTGAATATTCAACTCACGAGATTGATATTGATGATGCAATTATTTCGAAGTTATAAACAGAGAACCGTTAAAACGCTGTGCCATGATCTAAGTTTTTACGTATTTTTCCCGTTTAAAAGAAAAATCCAAAACACTTTCGTATTTTGGATTTCTTCATTAAAGCGCTGTCTTAATTAAAGGACAAGCGGCAAGATCCGCGTATAAGGCATGAACTTGTTCCAACTCTTCAAAACGCAATTGCGCTGTTAAAGAATGGTATTTGCCTGTACGTGAAGGCTGAACTTTTACTGTTTCGCCATCAAATTCAGGGAAGTGCTTCTGCAAAATATCAACAACAGCCACTCGAAGTTCATCCCCTGCATTACCAATCAATTTGATCGGATAGTCCATCGGGAAAACCCAAAGATGTTCTTGCAATTCACGAGAAGGAGTGCGGTCTAACATGAGCAACCTCTTTTAATTTGAAACGCCTGCATCAGCGCAGGCGTTTTTGATCTAATAGATAAATGGGGATGAAGTGCTTAACTTCAAGTCCTGCACGATCACCTTGTAGCGTATGCTTCTCAAGCTTTGATCGTAGCGCAAAACTTCCCAAATATTAGTCGTTTTCCAAGAATGAACGTAAGTGTTCCGAGCGAGAAGGGTGGCGAAGTTTACGCAAAGCCTTTGCTTCAATTTGACGAATACGCTCACGTGTTACATCAAACTGTTTGCCCACTTCTTCTAAAGTATGATCGGTTGGCATATCGATACCAAAACGCATCTTCAATACCTTAGCTTCACGTTCAGTTAAGTTTTCAAGTACTTCGCGCGTTGCTTCTTTTAGACCTTCTGAAGTGGCTGCATCAATTGGAGAAGTGATGTTGCCATCTTCAATGAAGTCACCAAGATGCGAATCTTCATCATCACCGATCGGTGTTTCCATCGAAATCGGTTCTTTTGCGATTTTTAGTACTTTACGAACTTTAACTTCGTCCATTTCCAAACGTTCGCCCAATTCTTCAGGTGTAGGCTCACGCCCCATTTCCTGAAGTAGCTGACGAGAAACACGATTGATCTTGTTGATGGTTTCAATCATGTGTACTGGAATACGAATGGTACGTGCCTGATCCGCAATCGAACGCGTGATCGCTTGACGAATCCACCAAGTTGCATAGGTCGAGAATTTATAACCGCGACGATATTCAAACTTATCTACGGCTTTCATTAAGCCGATGTTACCTTCTTGAATAAGATCGAGGAATTGCAGACCACGGTTGGTATATTTTTTCGCAATCGAAATAACCAAACGTAAGTTTGCTTCAACCATTTCTTTCTTAGCGCGACGAGCTTTCGCTTCACCAACAGCCATACGTTTAGAAATATCTTTAATATCCTTAACGTTTAACTCAAGCTCTTTCTCGATATCGGCAATCTTTTGTTGGAAAGCCAATACATCAGGGCGAACTTTTTCTAAATGTCCTTTGATCTCAGCAGGTGCCTTCGCGATTTGCTCATCTAACCATGCTGGGTTAGATTCTTGCTCAGGGAACGAAGTGCGGAACTGGTGACGATCCATACGACCACGACGTACTGCATAGCGCATGATTTCACGTTCATTGGTACGGATTTGTTCATGTGTACCACGAATCATTTCAGAAATGATGTCAAATAGACGCGGGGTAAATTTGAACATCATAAAGACAGTTGCGAGTGACTCGAGCGCAACTTTTGCTTCTTCGCTATTGCGACCATGCTCTGCGATAACTGTCTTTGTTTCGTTCCAAGCTCTTTCTAATTCAGTGAAACGCGCTTTAGCGATTTCTGGATCTGGACCTGAGTCAGCTTCAGAATCATCATCGCTTTCAGATTCTTCTTCGTCATCATCGTCTAGCTTAACTTCTTTGGTTGTTTTTACAGAATCAGTTTCTTCTACAAGTTCTGCTTCTTCAATGACTTCAGGGATTTCTTCGTCAGATTCTGGGTCTAAATAACCAGACAGAATATCGGCAAGACGACGTTCACCTGTTAAATAATCATTATATTCTTGTAATACCACTTCGACTGCGTTTGGCCAGTATGCGATAGAATGTAAAACATCACGTATACCTTCTTCGATACGTTTTGCAATACTAATCTCGCCTTCACGAGTAAGCAGTTCAACTGTACCCATTTCACGCATATACATACGCACAGGGTCAGTCGTACGACCAGGTTCGCTTTCAACCGACGCTAATACAGCAGCAGCTTCTTCTTCAGCAACTTCATCTGTTGTTTCAGTAGATTCACCAAACATGGTGTCATCGGTTTCTGGCGCACGTTCATGCACAGGAATACCGACATCTTGAAGCATTTGAATAATGTCTTCAATTTGCTCACTTTCTGTAATTGAGTCTGGGAGATGATCGTTAACCTCAGCGTAAGTTAAGTAACCTTGTTCTTTGCCTCGGCTAATCAGAGCCGCTACTTGTGAAGTAGGGGAATGCATATCGCTCATCTTTGCTTACTCTTTGTTGAATCTGTGGCGGTGAAAAACCGTGCATGATAGCACAATTCACTGGGAATGTTTTGGATTTGATCCGTTTGCTTTAAATAAAAAATATGTTTGATTTTAAGGTCGTGTGTTGAATATGGGGTTAAGCAATAATTTTTCAAGACTTAAATTCCTAAAAGCGTTTTTTATTGGTAATGTCCTTAGACTATAAATACACAAAAAAACCGCCGAAAAAAAGTACAAAACATCATTTTATAGCGAAAAAATCAAATAAAACTTGACACGGAAATCTAAGACAGATAAATAGCGGCTAGACCCATTTATATTTTTGCATTACGAGGTAGTGTTAGTGTCTTCTACAGATTTTGAATTAGATGATGATAACTACGGTGAGGACGATGCTGGTTTTGATGAGTCGTCAAGTAAACTCACCGCTAAAGAATCATTAGAAAAGCGCCGTTTAATTGATGATCTACTGGCTCAGCGCCGTTTGGAACGAGAATTAAAAGATTTTGACTATGATTTCGACGACGATGATCTTGATGACGAAGACTAAGCAAAATTGCTGAGACTTTATGTCCTAAAATGTTATGCTGTTGTGGATGATTTTTTAGAATTGGATAGAGAATGAGCACGTTAGATTTAGACTTATTGAGTAATTATCTTGACGGTGATCAAAACGAATACGGTCTAGATTTTGCTGCGACTCATGGCTTTTTGTGCGCGATTGCGGTCGGCCCAAAATTTGATCGTTGGTTAGATGAGTTATTCGACAGCAATCAAAAGAAAGTTCCAACTGAAGTGATTGAGCAAATCAAACTTTGGTTGGAGGCGCTTCGCCAAAATTTAGCCAATGAAGATGGAATCGAATTTCCATTTGAAATCGAAGAAGCAGATGTAGAATCGAGCTTGGGTGATTGGAGCGTTGGTTTTGTTGATGCGATGTTCTTAAATGAAGATGCTTGGTTTGTACCTGAGTTCGAAGAGCAGTTGATTGATTTAACTTTGCCGATCATGGTGTTTAGTGGAATTGATGAAGAAGATCCACAAATGGAATCTTTCCGTCGTAATGGACAGTTAATGGATGAGTTAGCTGAAGAGATTCCAGATAACTTGAATGAAATTTATTTAATGTACCACACGCCAGCTAAATAAGTCTCAACGATCTAAGTTTAGTCGCTTACGATCTGTGTAAAAGATTAAAACGTCCCTAGAGGACGTTTTTTTTCAACTATTGCAAGTAAAGATAGAGTGATCATTGAGTGGATTGCTCTATTCAGCACTATAAATTTGCAAACAATAAACTCAGACCTAAAGCACTGAGTACAACACCAATGATACGATTGATTGCTACTTGTTTGGCGAATATTTTATTTCTAATCATTTGGGTAGAGCAAAAGACAGCAATTAAACAAAACCAGAGTAAATGGCTGCCAGATATAAAAATGCCATAAGCAAAAAGTCTGCTTATATTATTTTCTGAGGTCATGATTTGCGAGAAGATACTGATCACAAATAAAGTGGTTTTAGGATTAAAACTATTGGTTAAAAAGCCATGTTTGAATGCTTGTCTGCTAGTTATATCTGTACTGTTTTGATCAAAAACAACGGGTGCTTGAGTGAACGTTTTATAGCCAATATAGACCAAATAAGCTGCACCAATGTATTGAATAATATAAATTAGGTTTGGAAGGTATTGTTGCAGAAACGTTAATCCAATTAAGCTGTAACTGATATGGACCCAAACACCACAAGCGATTCCATAGGCAGTCCAGATTCCAGATTTTCGACCGTAGAGATAACTATTCCGCGTGACTAAGGCAAAGTCTGCACCGGGACTCATAACGGCAAATATCGTGACCACAGTTATCGCTATTAGCTCATTCACTCATCTATTCCTGAAATATTGATTCTAAGTATCTTTATATTTTTCATATATTTGTTATATTGAAAATCGAAATTAATTCTTATTCATATATGAGTTTTTGGAATGATAGAGCGGTTATCCTTGAATTCACTTAAGTTTTTTTATTATGTGGCGCGTTATGAGAGTATGACGATTGCTGCGGAAAAGCTATTTGTGACTCAAGGAGCGGTCAGTAAGCAGCTTAAAAATTTGGAAGATAGCTTAGGTTTTAGCTTATTTATCCGTGAAGCTAGAAAGTTACGCTTAACCAGTGAAGGCGAGGTGTTGTTCGATTGCTGCCAGCAAGTTTTTCAGCACATTGATCAGTGTTTGATGCAGTTGCAAAATAAGACCAAAGCACAAAGAAATTTAGTCCTTTCGTGTGAGCCAACTCTTGCAATGAAATGGTTGATTCCACGGTTGGCGCAATTTAAACAGCTTTACCCTGAGTTTGAGGTCAGCCTTTTCACGGGTGGTGGAGCGGTCAATTTTAAGGATCAAAATATAGACTTAGCCCTTAGGCGTGATGACTTTGATTGGGGGAAAGCGATTTATAGTGAAAAAATTGCAGATGAATATATGTTGTGTGTCGCTGCAAAAAATAATTCACAACATGCTAAGCAGATGTTTATTTCCACATCAAGACCAAGACTATGGCAACACTTTAAAGAGACTCACAAAGGGCAGTATCGGGAATTTAAGAAATCTACACTTGAGCATTTTTATTTATGTATTGAAGCATGTTTGGCTGGATTAGGGGCTACTGTTGTATCTGCGTATATGGTTGAAAGGGAAATAAAATATCAGATGCTGGAACTGCTTCATCCTGTATATCAGGATGGTTCTTCTTATTTTTTATTGTCGGCTCAGCCGTTTGAAGATGATATGCGTAAGGTACTGTTTCGAGACTGGTTAAGTGCTGAGATGAGGGCAAGTCAACTTGGGTTTGGTTTGAGCTGAACTACATGATGATTAGGGTAGATCAAAAGCATTGATCGCTAAAGAGACTAATCAATGCTTTTGTAGTCGACATAAAGTTTAATCATTCGTCGAATGTTTGTTTAGACACCAAGCATGTTCATATGCGGTGAGTTTGCCTTTTAGATTTTCTGTATTTGATGCTAATAATTTAATATCGTAATAACTTGCATAATGTGCTGCTAGTTCATATTCAGGAACAGAAAAGGGTGGTCCTGCTAATAGGTTTTGATCGTAGTCTAAGCTGATAAGTAATTGTGGTGCTTGGTTTGTGATTTTTAAAAGATGTTGCGTATATGATGTGCGTATTTGATCTGGTAGTGCGATCAGCGCTGCTCGATCATAAATTGCATCAATCTTACCGATTTGCGCTGCTGTTAACTCAAAGAAATCACCGACAAAGAGGTCAATCTGAGTATGCTGAAAATGAGTCAAGTGACCTATTTGGGCTTCTTGAAAAGAGAGCCTTAAGTTTAAAATTAGATCTTGAATCGCAATTGGACTTAGATCTATTGCTATCACATGATAGTCTTGTTCAATGAGCCAGTTTATATCTAAGCTTTTTCCGCAAAGTGGAACAAAAATGCGTGCATTTTTAGCAAGATTTAGGCTGGTTAAATATTGTGTCAGTAGCGTATGGGGCTGATTTTGATGAAAACCGATGTTATTGGTTTGCCATTTGTTATGCCAAAAATCATGTTGCATTTTTAAGTCTCAATCTTTATTTAGAATTATCTTTTTGACAAATAAAATTTCTTTGCCAATCGCCACAAAATATAACAGACAGCAATGGTTAAAATGATATAACCTACGCGTTGTATGACTACGGTCATTAATGCCTGATTTTCACTAAAATAATAACCGATACATGCAAGAAAACAGGTCCAAATTACGGTTCCAGCAGCGCTATACGTCATGAATTTACCAAAAGGCATCTTGCTCATTCCCGCAGGAATACTAATCAGCGAGCGAACTGCTGGAATCATTCGACCAAAAAAGACAACACGGTGCCCGTGCTTTTCAAACCAAGTTAAAGATTTTTCCAAGTCAGTTGTGCTTATTCTTAAATATTTCCCATAACGTGCAATAAAATGGAATAAGTGTTGCTGTGGAATCTTTCGACCAACCCAGTACAACAGCATTGCGGCTAACAGTGAGCCTGCACTTCCTGCAATAATCACACCGATCAAACTCAGGTCACCTTTCGCAGCTGTGTAGCCCGCTGAGGTCATAATCACTTCTGAAGGTATAGGTGGAAAAACATTATCGAGAAACATGAGAAACGTGATACCTAGATAACCTAGTTTCTCCATGATGGATAAGACCCAATCTTCTAGTCCCATAGTGCCTTTGAATATTGTTTATGAATTTAAAGCAGCTTAATTGTGATTCGATGAACGCTCAATAAGGTATTGGTTAAATGTTTTAACAAAACGAAAAAGCCTTAGTAGAAACTAAGGCTTTTGAAATTCGGGTGTATACACGCTTATAGGCGTTTGCGTTTTGCAGCAGTAATTTGTGATTGACGCATACGGAAGCCTGCTTTTTGTTTGTCCGTTGTTTTATCAATGCAGTAAGCACAGGAAACACCATGTTCATAGCTTGATAACTCTGATTCGGCTTTAGTCAGAGGCCAACCACATGCATGACATTTGATGTTTTCACCTTCTTCAACACCGTGCGTCACCGCAGTGCGACCATCAAAGACAAAGCATTCACCTTCCCAAAGACTTTCTTCGGCAGGCGTTTCTTCAAGGTATTTTAGAATACCGCCTTTCAGATGGTAAACCTCGTTAAACCCTTCTTGTAAGAGTAGCGAGGTTGATTTCTCACAACGAATACCACCTGTACAGAACATCGCAATTTTTTTGTCTTTATGCTGCTCAAGGTTTTGTTTTACATAGTCTGGAAATTCACGGAAAGATTCAGTTTTAGGATCAACTGCACCCTTAAATGTACCTGCTTTATATTCGTAGTCATTGCGTGTATCAATCAAGATCACATCATCACGCGCAATCAGTTCGTTCCATTCTTTTGGATCAAGATAGTGACCTACTAAATCGCGTGGCTTAACTTCGACACCTAAAGTCACAATTTCATTTTTAAGTTTGATTTTCATTTTACGGAATGGTTTGTCAGAGCTATGAGACTCTTTGTATTCCATTGACGTAAAACCTTCATCCAGTAAAAAACGATGAATTGTATCAATTGCTGCACGATCACCTGCAACTGTGCCATTAATTCCTTCTGAAGCTACAATCAGAGTTCCACACAAATTGATACGATTCACTAAGTCTAAAAGACGTTGTTGCAGATCAGCTGCATCTGAAACTTCTTTAAATTGATATAGTGCCGCAACAACCCAATTTGTGGTCGCTTGCTGTTCTACAGGTGCAAGCTGTTCTACAGTAGCGTTCATGGATAACTCCAAATGTATTAAGATAGGAAAATTAAGGCGCACATTTTAGCGCGAAATCTGAAAATAAGCGAGAAAACCATAAAATTAATATGGTTTTATAGGAGTTGGTTTTGAGTAGTGATCGTCGAATTCCATCATTGACTCCATGTGCAGGGCGTTGTTCAACGGTATTTGGTGATCTAGTGTGTCGTGGTTGTCGCCGTTTTAATCATGAAGTCATTCAATGGAATACATATAACCCAGAACAACGATTGGCAGTGTGGCGGCGCTTAGATGCGCAGCTAGACCAAATCTTGGTTCCGTTGTTGCCCAATGCGGATTTTCAGCATGTTGAAGGTTTTATTCATAGTCGGCATATTCGCATACTGGACACTGCGAGCGCAGGGCGTAAGCTTTATCACGCGCTAAAGCTTTGTGAAAAAAATAAACAACTTGCCCATGATAGTGGTTTGGGTGTGACTGATAAGCAAGTAAAGCCGATCTGGGATGAGTTTGAGCGCCGTGTATTGGCTTTGGCCAAGGCGAGTTATGAATTGGCATGGTTACGGGCAAATGGTATTAGTCATAACTTGATGCGTTTATTGGAAGATGATGATTGATGTGTTGAATACGTATGCTCTTTTGATTTTCAAATAAAAAAAGCTGCCATATGGCAGCTTTTTAAACATTAACTTTGTTTTAAAATTAACGTTTGATATCGCGTTGAGTCTCGCCAGTATAAAGCTGACGTGGGCGACCGATTTTGTACGGAGATGCGTGCATTTCTAACCAGTGGCTGATCCAGCCAACGGTACGACCAAGTGCAAAAATAACAGTGAACATATCAGTTGGGATACCGATTGCTTTTAAGATAATGCCTGAGTAGAAATCGACATTTGGATAAAGCTTACGTTCAACGAAGTACGGGTCGTTCAGTGCAATTTTCTCAAGTTCCATTGCAAGAGCAAGCTGAGGATCATTGATACCAAGTGCTTCAAGAACTTCGTCACACGTTTGTTTCATGACTTTTGCACGTGGATCAAAGTTTTTATACACACGGTGACCGAAGCCCATGAGTTTAACTTCTTTGCGTTTCACTTTTTCCATGAATTCAGCAACGTTTTCTACGCTACCGATTTCATCTAACATGCGAAGTACAGCTTCGTTTGCGCCGCCGTGAGCAGGTCCCCAAAGTGCAGAAATCCCTGAAGAGATACATGCGTAAGGGTTAGCACCTGTAGAACCAGCGAGACGTACTGTCGATGTAGACGCATTTTGCTCATGGTCAGCATGAAGCGTGAAGATACGATCCATTGCTTTAGCAAGAACAGGATTTACTTTGTAATCACGGTCAGCAGGTGTTGCAAACATCATGTGTAAGAAGTTTTCTGCATAACCTAAATCATTACGTGGGTAAATGAATGGTTGACCTACTGTGTACTTGTAGCTCCAAGCTGCAAGAGTAGGGATTTTTGCAATTAAACGAATTGCTGTAATTTCGCGGTGGTTAACATCTTCAATATCTAAAGCGTTGTGATAGAACGCAGATAAAGCACCAACAACACCAACCATGATCGCCATAGGGTGAGCATCACGACGGAAACCATTAAAGAAACGGCTAACTTGATCGTGAACCATCGTATGGTTGCGCACTTTAGCGTCAAATTCTGCTTTTTGTTCAGCAGTTGGAAGCTCACCATTTAACAATAAGTAGCAAGTTTCTAAGTAGTCTGCTTGAGTCGCTAATTGATCAATTGGATAGCCACGGTGTAATAACACACCTTTGTCACCATCAATGAATGTGATCTTAGATTCGCAAGCAGCTGTCGCCATAAAACCAGGATCGAAAGTAAAGTGACCAGATGCCAATACATCTTTAACGTCAATTACATCTGGGCCCAATGTGCCGCTGTAAATTGGTAATTCAATTTCTTTGCCATCAAGCTGTAATACGGCTTTTTTGCCAGTTGCTGCAGACATTCAATAGATCTCCTGTCCTGGTGAATGATTATCTGACTCGAAATCCTAATCTTGTCATGTGCGAATCAGACGGTGTCAAAATTTGCTATAAGATTAGTGGCTACTAAAATTTTGTCAATTATACTTAGGGATAAAAAATGACGTTGCTACAGTCAATTAGTCATTCAGTATCAAAGGAAAAACTGAGTAAAATCACAGCACCGGTCGAGTATAATATGTCAAATCATGTTTCAGGTGCATAAAAAAAATGAAGCATCAGTACAATTGTAAGTAAATTTTTATTTCGGCAATATTTTGGTGCTTATAAAATAAAGACTTAGAATAATTTAAAATCCTATATACCTCATGGCTTAGAGCTGAATAGTCATTGAAAAAATACTGGAAATGTGTATTCATTTTGGAATAATTGATTCATTGTGGTGCGCTTGTTTGTATAAAAAAAACTCACTTCTTTTTTGTATGAGATCGCAAGGAATAGATTATTGATTATTCATATTTAATATATAAATGGGGGGTATTATTTTTGACAATATTCATAACGGTGTGATTTGCACTGAATTTACGCTAAAAACGTGTATTTTTTATGAAATAAACAAGAAAAAATCAATGGAGGTGAAAAATATTTATAAATAATCCCTTGCTATTTTTATCTTTAAAAAACATGTGGATATCTTATTTTTATTTGGTGATTTATCATTGTTATTGTCGTTGCACTCGTGAATGATTCTTATTTAATGGGTTTTTAGACTAAAGCGAAATCTGATTGTTTGTATTTTGATATTTCACGTCTTATAATTCGGTGTCGTTATATATAGGTTAGGCATGTGCTGTTCTTGCCTGACAATGCCAGCTTTCCTTTGAATTAATTCAAACAAACTCCAGTTGGAGTTTCTACCTACAGGATGCCCGCTGTGAAAAGCAACAGACCTGTCAATTTGTCCATGGGTCAAGTGTTAGCGGTAAATTTACGCTCACCCGTGGCTATTGCATCAATTCTACACCGTCTATCAGGTGTAATCGTTTTCTTACTCGTCGCAGTTCTTTTATGGATTTTGGATAAATCTTTATCTTCACCAGAAGGATTTGACTACGTTAAAAATGTCGTTTTCGGAAATATCTGTGTACGTTTTATCGTATGGGTATTTGTAGCCGGCCTAATTTTCCACTTCATCGCAGGGATCAAGCATTTGCTTGCTGATGTCGGTTTTGCTGAAGAGTTACAAAGTGGTCGTATTGCAGCTACAGTTTCATTAATCTTGTCTGCGGTTTGTATTGTCGCAGCCTTCGTATGGATTATGTTCTGATGAAAAGTGCTACAGGTTTAACAGGTTCAGGTTCTCGCGATTGGTACATCCAGCGTGTTAGTGCTGTGGTGTTGGCTGCTTATACTGTTGTTATTTTTGGTTGGATCCTTTGCAATAGCGGATTCGGTTATGAACAGTGGGCTGGCTTTATGTTGACTTTGCCAATGAAGATTTTTTCTTTATTAGCAGTGTTATCACTGGTTGCACACGCTTGGATTGGTATGTGGCAAGTCTTTACTGATTATGTAACGACTCGTCAAATGGGTCCTTCGGCTTCAGGTTTACGCCTTGTGCTCACTACTGCTGTGATTATTTCAGTATTCGTGTACGCAATCTGGGGTATCCAGATTTTCTGGGCAAATTGATAGGAAGAGATCATGGCAACTACCCCTAAAGAAAATTATTCAAACATCCAAACCCTATCATTTGACGCAGTTATCGTTGGTGGTGGTGGTTCTGGTATGCGTGCTGCTTACCAACTTGCTCAAGCTGGTTTAAAAGTTGCGGTATTGACCAAAGTATTCCCAACACGTTCGCATACGGTTGCTGCTCAAGGTGGTATTGGTGCGTCGTTAGGTAATATGCAGGAAGATAACTGGCACTATCACTTTTATGACACGGTTAAAGGTTCTGACTGGTTAGGTGATCAGGACGCAATCGAGTTTATGACGCGTGAAGCACCGAAAGTTGTTTATGAGCTTGAACACTTAGGTATGCCTTTTGACCGTAATGAAGATGGTACGATCTACCAGCGTCCATTTGGTGGTCACTCTGCAAATTACGGTGAAAAAGCTGTTCCACGTGCTTGTGCTGCTGCTGACCGTACTGGTCATGCATTGCTTCATACTTTGTATCAAAGCAACGTGAAAATGGGGACTCAGTTTTACGTTGAATGGATTGCATTAGATTTAATCCGTAACGAAGCAGGCGACGTACTTGGTGTGACAGCGATTGACCAAGAAACAGGTAATATTGCTGTGTTCCAAGCCAAAGCAACATTATTTGCTACTGGTGGTGCAGGTCGTGTTTACCGCGCATCTACCAATGCTTATATCAATACTGGTGACGGTCTTGGTATGGCGGCGCGTGCAGGTATTCCATTACAAGATATGGAATTCTGGCAGTTCCACCCAACAGGTGTTGCGGGCGCGGGCGTATTGTTGACTGAAGGTTGTCGTGGTGAAGGTGGTATCCTTCGTAACAAAGACGGCGAACCATTTATGGAACGTTATGCTCCGACTTTAAAAGATTTGGCACCACGTGACTTCGTATCACGTTCTATGGACCAAGAAATTAAAGAAGGTCGTGGCTGTGGTCCTAAAGCGGATTATATCTTATTGGATATGACGCATTTGGGTGCTGAGACGATTATGAAGCGTCTACCATCTGTATTTGAGATTGGTAAGAAGTTTGCAAACGTTGACTGTACTAAAGAGCCAATTCCTGTTGTGCCAACAATCCATTATCAAATGGGTGGTATTCCTACCAATATTCATGGTCAAGTGGTTGTACCGCATGGCGTGGAAGAAGGTGAGTTTTCTGCACATTATGATAAAGATTCGAAAGAATATACCTATAAAGGTACGCGTGATTATGTAAAACCTGTTAAAGGCTTTTACGCAATTGGCGAATGTTCTTGTGTGTCTGTACATGGTGCAAACCGTTTAGGTACGAACTCATTGCTTGATCTTGTTGTGTTTGGTAAAGCAGCGGGTGAACATATCATTGACTATGTGACTAAACATCATGGCGATGACTATGCTCCACTTCCAACAGATGTATTGGAAAATACATTGGCGCGTGTGCGTAAATTGGATGAATCTGCTACGGGTGAAAATGCACAAGAAGTTGCAGATGTTATTCGTGACATCGTACAAGACCATGCTGGTGTATTCCGTACTCAAGCGTTGCTTGACAAAGGCGTGAAAGAAATTCTTGCGATTGAATCACGTGTGCGTAACATTCATTTAAAAGACAAATCTAAAGTGTTTAACACAGCGCGTGTTGAAGCATTAGAAGTTGAAAATTTATATGAAGTTGCAAAAGCAACCTTGATTTCTGCTGCTGCTCGTAAAGAGTGTCGTGGTGCGCATACCGTTGTTGATTATGAATTAGCACCTGATCACCCGACTTATTCTTATGGTCGTCGTGATGATGAGTGGATGAAACATACGTTATGGTATTCAGCAGACAATCGTCTTGAATATAAGCCAGTACGTTTCCAGCCATTGACGGTTGAAGCAATTGAACCTAAGCCACGTACATTCTAATTGGGAGAACAAAGATGAGTAGAGGCACTCGTACATTCGAAATCTACCGCTATGATCCTGATAAGGATAAAGCGCCGTACATGCAAACTTATAAACTTGAGTTAACCGATAAGCACCGTATGTTGCTTGATGCGTTACTTGCGTTGAAAGTGCAGGATGAGACATTAACATTCCGCCGTTCATGCCGTGAAGGTATTTGTGGTTCGGATGGTGTGAACATCAATGGTAAAAATGGTTTGGCTTGTTTGTGGAACCTGAACGACTTACCAGAGAAGATTGTGATTCGTCCTTTACCTGGTTTGCCAGTCGTAAAAGACTTGGTCGTAGATATGAACCAATTCTATGACCAATATAACAAGATTCACCCATTCTTGATCAATGATCAACCTGCGCCAGCTAAAGAGCGTTTACAGTCTCAGTCAGAGCGTGAACATTTAGATGGTTTGTATGAATGTATTCTTTGTGCATGTTGTTCAACAGCATGCCCATCATTCTGGTGGAACCCTGATAAGTTCCTTGGACCATCAGCTTTGTTAAATGCATATCGTTTTATCATTGACTCTCGTGATACAGCGACACAAGAACGTTTGGCTCGTTTAGATGATCCATTCAGCTTGTTCCGTTGTAAGGGAATCATGAACTGTGTATCGGTATGTCCTAAAGGACTAAACCCGACGAAGGCAATTGGTCACATTCGTAATATGTTGTTAGATCAAGCGGGTTAATTTCGTTTTCTAACGCAAAAACGGAAGTTTCGAAAGGAGCTTCCGTTTTTTATTTATTGAAGTTTCACTTCTAAAAATTGCAGGTGAATAAGTCCCTGAGTGTGTTAATTAGACATATAAGTCATATTGTTAAGCTTAATAATAAAAATGGATATGTGATGATGTGGCTTATTTTTAAACACTATGCGTGATGTTTGTGCAAGAATTGTAGCGTTTGTTGAACTTTGGTCGATAAAAGCGCAACTTTTATAAAAAGGGCGGTATATTAGAGCATAATTTGATGTATGTATTTCGCTGCTTTATGGATGGTATGTGTCAAAAAAATCAATCCCCGCTTGATAACATGTTAGCATTTCTGCCACAGCTAAAAGCAAAAAATAAGTTTATTCTTAGAGGTGTCTTCGGCTGATATCTCAAGCTTTTATTTTGGCTTTTTTTTACTTTTTTACTGGGGAAGTCATTTTAGAAAAGTTAAAGTTTGATTTAATTTTTCTAAAATGATTTGCAAAAAATTGCTCGATTTCATCGAGTATAAGAATGAGTTATGTGCTTTGAATTGAAAGTGCATAGCTCATTTATTACATCAAAGGAAATATTCCGGATGTGTAGTAATGATGTCTCAAGGTCGTAAGATCTTGGGCTGTAGTGTCTTGTTACCAATTTGACATTATGAATCATGGGTGCGCTTAAAAGGCAACCCGTAATATTTTTTGCAATAGGAAATGGGTCCAAAAATGCAAGAAGTTGCTGACGCGCTGCGTCTTGACACTGAACTTTCTGCTGATAGTGCAGCGTATATTGAAGATCTTTACGAGCTGTACCTATCATCTCCAACCTTAGTCTCTGAGGATTGGCGTGAATATTTTGATAAATATCCTAAAGGTGATCAGCCACACGGTAATGTGCGTGAACAGTTCCTTTTATTAGGACGTAATGCCAATCGTGTGCAACCTATGGTACAAAGTACTGTTAGTACAGAGCACGAGCGTCGTCAAATTGGTGTTTTACAACTCATCGCTGCGTACCGTAACCGTGGTCATCAAAAAGCTAAACTTGATCCATTAGGTCTTGCGAAACGCGAAGAAGTTCCTGACCTTGATTTATCTGAACATAATTTAACTAAATCTGATCTAGATACTGTATTTAATACAGGCAATCTTGCAATTGGAAAAGCAGAAGCAACATTGTCAGAAATGATTGAGGCAATGGAAGCAACTTACTGCGGTTCAATTGGTGCAGAGTATATGCATATTGTTGACACCAAAGAAAAACGTTGGATTCAACAACGTTTGGAAAGTGTTCGCGGTAAATTCCAGTTAAATGCAGAGCAGAAAAAAGCTGTACTTGAGCGCTTAACGGCAGCTGAAGGCTTGGAAAAATATCTTGGCAACAAATTCGTTGGCGCAAAGCGTTTTGGTGTGGAAGGCGGTGAGTCTTTTATTCCAATGGTCAACGAGCTGATTCAACGTGCAGGTGCAGTTGGTTGTAAAGAAGTTGTGATTGGTATGCCACACCGTGGTCGTCTCAACTTGCTTGTCAATATTATGGGTAAAAACCCAGCTGACCTTTTTGGTGAGTTTGAAGGTAAAAGCATTCATAAGAAAGGCTCTGGTGATGTGAAGTATCATCAAGGTTTCTCATCTAATGTTATGACCCCAGGTGGCGAAGTTCACCTAGCTTTAGCATTTAACCCATCCCATTTAGAAATCGTTGGTCCAGTGGTTGAAGGATCTGTACGTGCACGTCAAGTTCGTCGTAAAGATATCGGCGGTGATGACGTACTTCCATTGATTGTTCACGGTGATGCTGCATTTGCAGGTCAAGGTGTGAACATGGAAACCTTCCAAATGTCACAAACGCGTGGCTATACGGTTGGTGGTACGGTTCATATCGTGGTCAATAACCAAGTCGGTTTTACCACTTCAGATCCACGTGACACACGCTCTACAGAATACTGTACCGATGTAGCAAAAATGATTCAGGCACCTATTTTCCATGTTAATGGTGATGATCCTGAAGCCGTTATTTTTGCGACGCAAATTGCACATGATTTCCGTCATGAATTCCGTAAAGACGTGATTTTGGACTTATTCTGCTACCGTCGTCGTGGTCATAACGAGGCAGATGAGCCATCTGGTACTCAACCATTGATGTATCAAGTCATTAATAAAAAAGCGACAACACGTACTTTATACGCAGATCAATTGGTACAAGAGAAAGTGCTTGATCGTTCGACTGCTGATCAAATGGTAGAGGATTATCGCGCTGATTTAGAGGCTGGTAATCACGTTGCCAATGCATTAGTACGTGAACCAAATAAACACATGTTTGTCGATTGGACGCCGTATCTAGGTCACGAATATACAGATGTTTGGGATACAACTTTTAATATCGATCGTTTGAAAGAACTTGGTAAAAAGATGAATACATTACCAGAAGGTTTTGTGTTGCAACGCCAAGTGCAAAAAGTGATTGATGACCGTGTGAAAATGCAAGCCGGCGAAATGCCACTCAACTGGGGTGCTGCTGAAACTTTAGCTTATGCAACACTTTTGGATGACGGTTTCCTTGTGCGTATTACGGGTGAAGACGTAGGTCGTGGAACGTTCTCTCATCGTCATGCAAAATTACACAACCAAGTTGATGGTTCTGTATATATTCCTCTTTGTCACATCAAAGAAAATCAGCCTCGTACAGCGGTATATGATTCTTTATTGTCTGAAGAAGCTGTACTTGCATTTGAATATGGTTATTCAACCACTTTGCCAAAGAGTTTGATCGTTTGGGAAGCACAATTTGGTGATTTCGTTAACTGTGCACAAGTGGTGATTGACCAATTTATCGCTTCGGGTGAGACCAAATGGGAACGTGTATGCGGTCTTACCATGTTGTTACCTCATGGTTATGAAGGTCAAGGCCCTGAGCATTCATCTGCACGTTTAGAGCGTTTCTTACAGCTATGTGCTGAAGAAAATATGCAGGTGATGACACCAACGACTCCAGCGCAAATCTTCCATGCGTTACGTCGTCAAGCGGTTCGTCCTATTCGTAAGCCTTTGATCGTGATGTCACCGAAATCTTTATTACGTCACAAACTTGCGACTTCAACTTTAGATGAATTAGCAAATGGTGCATTCCAAACTGTGATCGATGAAGTGGATCAAATCAACAAAGCTGAAGTGACTCGCTTAGTGCTTTGTGGTGGTAAGGTTTATTACGATTTACTCGAAAAACGTCGTGAGCTTGGTTTAAACAATACTGCGATCGTTCGTATTGAACAATTGTATCCTTACCCAGAGCAGCGCTTAGCTGAAGTCATGGCTACATATCCAAACATTGAAGATCTTGTTTGGGCACAAGAAGAACCGAAGAACCAAGGCGCTTGGTTGTTCATCGTTCCTCGTTTATATGAAGACATGCTTAAATCTGGTAAACAAATTCGTATTAGCTATGCTGGTCGTGAAGCATCTGCCGCACCTGCCTGTGGCTCACCGTACTTGCATGCAAAACAACAAGCTCAGCTCGTCAATGACGCACTTGCAATTGAAGCTGAACAATCAGGAGATTCTCAATAATGGCAACCGAAATTAAAGCACCGGTATTCCCAGAGTCAGTTGCTGACGGTACGATCGCAACTTGGCACAAGAAAGTAGGTGAACCTGTATCACGTGATGAAGTGATCTGTGACATTGAAACCGATAAAGTTGTTTTAGAAGTGGTTGCTCCAGCTGACGGTAGTTTGGTTGCAATCATCAAAGACGAAGGCGAAACAGTACTTTCTGACGAAGTGATTGCACAGTTTGAAGCTGGTGCTGTTTCTGCGGCTGCTCCTGAAGCTGCTGCACCAGCGGCTGAAGCTCCTGCTGCATCTGCGCCAGCGGCTGCATCAACTCAAGCAGTTGATCAAAACCAAGCGCCTGCGGTTCGTAAAGCATTATCTGAAACAGGTATCAATGCTGCTGATGTACAAGGTACAGGCCGTGGTGGTCGCATCACTAAAGAAGATGTTGCTGGTCATCAAGCTAAACCTGCTGCATCAGTTCAACCATTAAGCGTTGCTGTAGGCGAGCGTATCGAAAAACGTGTTCCAATGACGCGTTTACGTAAGCGTGTTGCTGAGCGTTTATTGGCTGCAACACAACAAACTGCAATGTTAACGACATTCAACGAAGTTAACATGAAGCCAATCATGGAAATGCGTAAGCAATATAAAGATGCTTTCGAGAAGCGTCATGGTGCTCGTTTAGGCTTTATGTCATTCTTTGTTAAAGCGGCGACTGAAGCATTAAAACGCTACCCAGCGGTGAATGGTTCTATTGATGGTGATGATATCGTTTATCACGGTTTCTATGACATCGGTGTTGCTGTATCGAGTGAACGTGGCTTAGTTGTTCCTGTACTTCGTGATACTGACCGTATGAACTATGCAGAAGTTGAAAACGGTATCCGTGACTACGCTTATAAAGCACGTGACGGTAAATTAGGTATCGAAGACATGACTGGTGGTACGTTCACGATCACCAATGGTGGTACTTTCGGTTCATTGCTTTCAACGCCGATTTTGAATACGCCGCAAACAGCTATTTTGGGTATGCATAAGATCCAAGAGCGTCCAATGGCGGTAAATGGTCAAGTTGAAATCTTACCAATGATGTATTTAGCACTCTCTTATGACCACCGTTTAATCGATGGTAAAGAAGCTGTAGGTTTCTTGGTAACAATCAAAGAGTTGTTAGAAGAGCCAGCTAAACTCATTCTCGATCTTTAATACATTAATTATAAATCTCCCCTAATCCCTCTTTAGTAAAGAGGGGGAAGTCTCCCTTTGAAAAAGGGGGATTTAGGGGGATTAATCGGAGATAAAAATGTCTCAACAGTTTGATCTTGTTGTTATTGGCGGTGGACCTGGTGGTTATGAAGCAGCGATCCGTGCTGCACAACTGGGTTTTAAAGTTGCTTGTATCGAAAAACGTATTCACAACGGTAAGCCATCTCTAGGTGGTACGTGTTTAAACGTGGGTTGTATCCCTTCTAAAGCATTACTTGATTCTTCTCACCGTTATGAAGCAACGATTCATGAACTTGCTGAACACGGTATTAGCACAGGCGAAGTTAAATTTGATTTAGATACTTTGCTTGCTCGTAAAGACAAAGTTGTAGAACAATTGACAGGTGGTGTTGCTCAATTACTGAAAGGTAATGGTATCGAGTGGTTACAAGGTACGGGTAAATTACTTGCTGGTAAAAAAGTAGAATTTACGCCTTTCGAGGGTGATGTACAGGTTTTAGAGCCTAAGTACGTGATTCTCGCGACGGGTTCTGTGCCAGTAAATATTCCTGTAGCACCTGTTGATGAAGACTTAATCGTTGACTCAACTGGCGCATTAAAATTCCCAGAAGTTCCAAAGCGTCTGGGTGTGATTGGTGCAGGTGTGATCGGTTTAGAACTTGGTTCTGTATGGCGTCGCTTAGGTGCAGAAGTTGTTGTATTTGAAGCAATGGATACTTTCTTGCCGATGGCGGACAAAGCATTAGCGAAGGAATATCAAAAAATCTTGAAAAAACAAGATTTAGATATTCGTATCGGTGCAAAAGTATCTGGCACAGAAATTAACGGTCGCGAAGTAACCGTTAAGTATAACCAAGCTGGCGAAGACAAAGAGCAAGTGTTTGACAAGCTGATCGTTTGTGTAGGCCGTAAAGCGTATGCAGAAGGTTTGTTGGCAGAAGACTCTGGTATTAAATTGACTGAACGTGGTTTGGTTGATGTCAATGATCAATGTCTAACATCTGTTGAAGGCGTTTACGCAATTGGTGACTTAGTTCGTGGTCCAATGCTTGCACATAAAGCAATGGAAGAGGGCGTAATGGCTGTTGAGCGTATTCACGGTCATGCTGCTCAAGTGAACTATGACACTATCATCAGTGTTATTTACACGCATCCAGAAGCAGCTTGGGTTGGTCTAACTGAAGAACAAGCTAAAGAAAAAGGTCATGAAGTTAAAGCAGGTCAATTCCCGTTTGCGGTGAATGGTCGTGCACTGGCTGCTGGTGATACTGCTGGTTTTGTTAAATTCGTTGCTGATGCCAAAACAGATCGCCTGTTAGGTATGCACGTTGTTGGTCCAAATGCATCTGATATCGTACATCAAGGTATGATCGCACTTGAATTTGTATCTTCAGTTGAAGATTTACAATTGATGACTTTTGGTCACCCAACATTCTCTGAAGTTGTACATGAAGCAGCGCTTGCTGTTGATGGTCGTGCAATCCACGCGATTCAACGTAAGCGTAAATAAATTAAAAGTGTGGTTCGCCACACTTTTTTTGAATGATGATGATCGCTTTTATAAGGTGATCATTTACTCAATATGTAGCAGTCTAGTTTTAAGTACATCTAGGCTGTATCACACAAACAACATAGTAGGTAACTAAATGAACTTACATGAGTATCAAGCTAAAGCGTTATTGAAAGAATATGGTATGCCAGTACAAGAAGGTATCTTGGCAACCAATGCAGACGAAGCAGTTGCTGCATTTGAACAGCTTGGTGGTAAATTCGCAGTAATGAAAGCGCAAGTTCATGCTGGTGGCCGTGGTAAGGCTGGTGGTGTTAAAGTTGCAAAATCTAAAGAAGATGTTATTGAATTCGCTAACAACATCATTGGTACTCGTTTAGTAACGTATCAAACAGATGCAAATGGTCAACCAGTTAACAGCATTATCGTTGCTGAAGACGTTTACCCAGTTGAGCGTGAGCTTTATTTGGGCGCGGTTGTAGACCGTTCTAGCCGTCGTATTACTTTCATGGCTTCTACCGAAGGTGGTGTAGAAATCGAGAAAGTTGCAGAAGAAACGCCTGAAAAAATTATCAGAGTGGTAGTGGACGCACTCG